>NZ_JADRGN010000078.1:0-1804 GCF_018206105.1 Porphyromonas levii | reverse complement strand
TTAAAAGGAATGAGACTAAGACGGGGCGTTACAACCACGTTTATGCACAGGTTTTAGCTAATGAGAACATCGCTCGATCGGCAAGAAACAAGAAAACACCAGAATGGATAAAGAGATTGGCTATCAGAAGATTATCTGAAGAACAATGGTTCCCTATGCAGGTTCCTGGGTGGCTTAAGAGGGAGAAAAAGATAGCTCTTTCTCATGAAACAATATACAAGTGGGTTAGAGAGGACAAGCGACAAGGAGGGGAGCTTTACGAGCAATGCAGGCATAAACTCAAGAAGAGAAAACTTACTATTTATGGCTCAAGATCTAATATACCAGACCGTATAGTACTCCCCATTTTTCGACAACGTATATTTTCCCTGGATTTTTGCCAATCTAATACCCTAGATATTTTAAGCAACTGTATGTGCATCACTGAAGGATTTCGCGGGGTTTAGGAAAGTCTTCCACGTCATCTTGGCTTGAGCTGTTGCTATTAGATGGTGTTCCTATTGAAAGACCAATAAAACCTCCTGCTTCATTGAATCTAGCCTCACTTTTAGTGAGTTTTTCAAAGGTGGTCTCCATAATAGGTGCTTTATAGTAGATGGAGGTGTCGTGAAATTCACCTCCTTGTTCTAGACCTTTAGCTTCATAAATATAATGCCGTTCAGCATCATAAGCTTGCAATATAAGACCAGGTAATCCATTCAACTTCCAAGGTCCAAGAGGAACTGGAACTTCGGGCGTAAACCAAACAATCCATTGACGACCACGAAATTGAGTAGTAGCTTTGAAGCACTCATAATCAAGTATTATTTTCATATCCTCGCCGACCACCCAGTCTAACCTCACCGAATCAAGATACTGAAAATACTCAGAACCCAACCTATCATATACCTTGAGTAATGATGGGTTATTAAGATAGTAAGTTATTACTTGATATTCTCCCATTGTTGGAAAGCTTTGTGCAAATTCACCAGGTCTAGATTGTCCAGAGGTCATTTTCTCAAAAGCTAGTTGAAACATCTGATCTCTTTTAGCCTTATACTCTAGGTTCGTGCTGTTATATCTATGACTCCAGCTCTTCATGCTAAAAAACTGCACACTATCTTGTCCTATCTCAAGAAAGAAAGTCTGTGGCTTCCAATAGTCACCCCTAGAGATACTCAAAACCTTCTTTAAGTCATACTGAACGACCATTTGTAGCTTTTGAGCGAATGAATTTAGACAGAACAAGCTGAAAAATACTAATATCAATAACCTTTTCATACTAAGTTGACATATGTGTGCTGTTCTTGCCAAACACACCTAATTTTATTAATTAAAGACCTGACTTCTTTATCTGTATTCTCACAAATTCGCATAGGGAGTTTCTTAGGACCCCCCTATGCCATTCAATTTAGTGGTTACAATGCCTTTGATATGCACGTTCTGCATTTCTCCATTGCTCATCAGTCCCATTCATTTTCGGCATAATCACCAGCCATTAAATCACGCAAATCACGGCAGTACTCTTCAGCAGAAACACCATTATAAAGATTCATCATCTCGCTATCACTTAATTTTCCATGTCTCATAATTTAGTAAACTTTAAGTTATAAATTTAGAGAACTCTCACAATGTAAATATACAAATGTTTTTCCACCCATGCAAATTAAATTACCAGTTTCAAGACTCACACATAGAGGTGACAAAATCCATTTTCAGGTGCTGGGATCCAAAACGAGGGCAGCACCTCAAAAGTGGAAGGTCTCCCAGAGGTAGTACCTCTAGGAGACCTTCCTATCTATTGTGCTATACCTTACTTCACTTC
>NZ_JADRGN010000077.1:0-1933 GCF_018206105.1 Porphyromonas levii | reverse complement strand
ATTGGTGATGGTGTAAGATTTGCCGTTGCTTAGTTTTACTGTAATACCATTTTTCGTTGGTTCTACACTTGTAATGACTGATCCACCCTTAACTTGGGCATCAATGTCTTTGACAAGGGTTTCTAGTGTGCCAACACGCTTGTCCAAGTTGTCAACTTTAGTGTTGACAGAAGCGATGTCTGAACCATAATCCTTGCTACATCCGATTGCCATCAGAGTGATAGCGGCGAACGTAAACAAAGAAATCACCATGATTTTCTTCTTCATCATAATTCTTAGTTGTTAAAAATTTAATGTAATACTTACATATATGAGTTTCGCGTTCATTATAGGTCTAAGCTCTTCTTTGATGTCTACTCACATAAACCTTATGGCGTTTGTGAGTGATATTCAAATAGCTAATGATCCTAAAGTGTCCTCTTTATGAGGTGTATGTTACACAATGCAAATCTCGACAAAACAACCTGATTGCCAAAAGAATATCTGTTATCGGGGCAAATTCTATTGTTAACGGTGGTTTCAAGGTATTGATTGGTTGTTTGCCTTCTGTTGTTGGTTGCTTTTATTATGCCTTTATATTCGATTAGTCACAATTTTAGTCTACTCTGTAAGTAGAAATTAACTTAAAAGCAGGCTGATGATGTGGAGACGTATTAAATTCACTCCCTTAATATGTATATGTGTAATCTCTGTATGAGAATGTTGCACGAAGTGCCCATTTTCGCCGATTTGCAAGCAAATCGGTTGAGACGTTGCACGGTGGTGAAATACAAGGCACTGAGACTGAGGCTACGGGAGCGTACTCACGTACGTGACCGAAGCCGAATGTCGAAAGTAACGCAGTAGTTCGCCACCGTGCGACAGTCTCAGTATTGTAGTTGAGTTTGTTTATCCGATATGTTGGTCGTTGTCTTCCTCTGTTCTTAATAATAGCTGACGAAGTTTTGATGCTTGTCTTCTAGAAATGCTTAGCTCTTCGCCTGTTGTTAATCGGATAATTTGCTTCTGGGGATTAAAGGTATTGATGTATGATAAATTAAGAATGATGCTTCTGTTGATTGGGAAAAAGTTGCCTTCTTCAATAAATGTCTTTCTGTAGTGGCTTAACGCTTTGTTGAGTGTGATGTTTGTACTGTCTATGAGTTTGACTTCACATTCATGGCTGTTTCCGGTAGAGAAATATACTATTTCGTCTAACTGTATAATCTCTATCTCGCCAGTCCTTTTTTCAAATGCAATGCTACTGTTTTTTATATTTTGCGGGGGGGTGATTAGACTTTTGGTGTTATTGTAAAAAGGTAGTTTCTTATGCCTTTTTAATTTTATTATTTCTATGGATTTATTGATAGCTTTTTCTAGATCTGTGTCTTTTATGGGTGTGGTAATATAGTCTGCGACAGAGAGTTTCAGGGCTTTGATTGCATAGTCTAATTGAAACTTTTCAGAAATAAATATTACTTCAAAGTTTCTTTCTGCAGGAAGTTGTTGTAGTAAACCAGATGCATTTTCACCATCGAGGTAAATAAATGCTATGTCATATCCACTCAGTAGAGCAAGTTTGTCTCCTTGAGTGGTAGATTTATTGATTTCTGGTCTCTGTAAATCAGTATTCATTGCCATGATTTTCTCTTTTAGCATAAGTGTCTTAGAGAAAGAATCCCCAATTATTATACTTCTGTACATATAACTAATGTGTCTATTATCTTGAGTTATTGATTATTGGTAATCTGCGTAATTAAGCCCTATTTTAGTTGTTTGGCTTTTATTTCTTCTTTTGCAAATATAGCTCTAATTTTTGATTGCCAATACAAAATATATGTTTATGGTCTTATTTCTATGGTTATCGGTAGAATAACTATTGTTAATGGACTTTTGCTCGAGTTGTTTGGTATTTCTATCTTTATTGTGTATCTGTTATGCTTTATTATATCAT
>NZ_JADRGN010000076.1:0-1982 GCF_018206105.1 Porphyromonas levii | reverse complement strand
TCTGCCGAAGCCAATGCCTTCTTTGTCGCTTTAATGTATGTTGTTAGTCCTGGTGTATTCTCTTCACTCACTATAAATGGGACAGTAGAGAAATTAAAAATGTAGGTGTGGTCGTCAAACATCTTTCCTGGAGCATTGACGAATGAACCCTCAGATAGCTTTTTACTGTCTAGTATTAAGTAGGGAAAAACTGTGAAAGAGCCACAAGCGTAGAGGTTGTCAGGTAGGTTGCTCATTGTCTTTTGGTAGTTGGGTGTGGAGGGATCTTGAGGGATTATTGGCGTTTCCTCCATCGTTTCTGTCTTGTCCTTCCTCTTGGGCTGCTCATGATTAGGGGTAGAACAACCGAGTAAGCTGATTGCGAAAACAATCGTAATAACGAATTTAATATTTTTCATCTTGTCCTCCCCTCGTTTCCTGTACTCCTAGTCCCTGACTGAACGAAATCTTTCACATCCACTAGTACGTTAGTATTAACATACTTGAGTTCGAAAAAAACTGGAACCCCAACGTTCGTACGATCAAAAATGGCCGTGAACATCTTGTTAATAAACGTTGGTGTTGTTCCCCAAAATGATTCATCAGAATTATCGCCCTTAATCCAAACATAAGATTCTGACTCTGACAGAATCTTAGTAAGCTCTTTAGAGAAATTAGCTTCTCCTTTGACTATTTTTGTAGAAATAGCTAACTGGATGCTTGACTTTACCTGATCGAAATTGTAGTTGGAATATATAATCAAGTAGGCAACTTTGCCGTAGGTCATAGAACTAACATAGGCTTGAGACTTATCTTTGACTTGATCGTTAGTTATTTTACCATCAACTTCTGTTTCTACTTTGAAATTACCGACCTTGAGTCGAGCTAAAAGAATACTTTTGTATTTCTTCGAATTTGCTGAGTATGATGCTTGTCCACTGAAAGATGTGGCAATAGATAAATTCCCCCCAAAAGCAGTTGAAATATCACTATAAGTTTTAACCTCTTTAAAACTGGCTTCTGCTGTAGATTTTGTATTTCTTTTTGAAGATGCAGTAAATTCATTCGACTGCATTGCTTCCCTAAAAGCTAGTGCGTAGCTAACCTTCCCCTTTGGGCTCTTGACTTCCACAATATATGGCTCAGGGGAGAAGAAAAATATCAAATAGTGGGGATTCTTTTTGGGATACACTTCATGCCAAGCTCCATGAAGTATGTACTTATCTGCAAGAATATTTTGTGTTGGGTAAACTGTTGTGCTTCCTGTGAGGAATTCTGCTCTTTCTCCCGCTCTCATTTCTGATACATTACTACTGATATCATCCAGAGAGAGCTCTGAGGAACTATCTAAATTGAATCTGTCAATTTCATCCCACGCAGATTTGATTTCAGTAATACTTGACATTTCTTTTTCTTGTGTGGAGCAAGAGGTAAGAGATAACGAGGTCATAAGACCGAATACAATAAAAAAACTTCTGTTTCTTTTCATAAAGCGTAAATATGTTGAGTTAAATAATGACGGCACAAAGGTACTGCTTTTTTTATATTTACCATAGATTGCAACTATAACGGCTTGTGTCGATCGCAAAAGTAAATAGCGGCTCTATAAGAGGGTAGAGATGTTCATCTGTCTATTTTATGGAAAGCAACATGGGTCGTGGTTCTTGCATTCACCTTGTTGCTAAGGTGTAACGTTGGGTGAATTAAGCTTCTTTCTTCGCTTTCGGATATGTTACTAGCTTTGAAGTATATTTTCTGCATTGAGAAAGGGCTGAGAGGTGAGATTGAAGGTGTTATTTAGTTGTCAAATGCTTTGTTCCCTTAGATTGTCACGCTGGAAGAGGGGCAATATTCTTAGGTTAATCAGGAAGAAGATACCTAGGACTAAGATCTGTAAGCTATGTCTGCTTATTTTATTGTATGTCAGTGTAATAACAATAGGAGCGTATGGTGGAAAATCCTAATGAGGCGAGTGCTAATCGTGGGTAGCCATATCCGCCAAT
>NZ_JADRGN010000075.1:0-1992 GCF_018206105.1 Porphyromonas levii | reverse complement strand
CCTATTATTTTAGTCCATTAGAGCAAATATTCACCTCTGGTTTTTGTCTCTTTTCTTAGGTCGAACTCACGTTAAATTATTAATCACCTTATAGTCGGTGTGGGCTCGGTACAATACCGGGCTCACACCTTTTTATTTGAAGGTTAAATCTCATTTGCATCTTCTACGCTTAAGAGCAAAAAGAAAAAAACGACAGCCTTTGATGATATATTCAAGCATCGAAATCGGCTTAATATCTGAGATTATCTCGATTTTGAAACAAGGTTATTAGACTTCATGAAATAAAAATCCTCAAATAAACAACGAAAAAAGTTGTGTAGTATAATAATTATTGATATATTTACCTCGTTGATATTGTGATAACATAGATTTAGATATTTCATGGCTTGCTTACACAGTTTCATTAACTTTAACATACTAAAAACATGAAGACAAAATTTTCTCTAGGACTTATCACCTTGTTGTTGCTCGTTTCGTGCACTAACTTAGATGATGTGTACCGCCGTTTGGATGACCACGATGCTCGTATAAAGAAGCTGGAGACATTGACTGCTGATGCAAATAAAACGATTGCATCTCTCCAGAAGCTAGTTGATGCTCAGGCTCAAAAGATTAGCATTGTTTCATACACTGCCTTGCCCAAAAATGAGGGTTACAAACTTGTGATGTCAGATGGTTCTGAAATTATTTTGAAACATGGGAAGGATGGCAAAACACCTAGCGTAGGAATCGAAGAGGTCGATGGTGTGCTATACTGGACTTTGGACGGAGAGCTGATGAGAGATGCCGCTGGTAACCCAATCCGAGTTAAGGGCGAGGATGGAAAGGCTGGTGTCACCCCACAACTGCGTGTGAATGCAGATGGAAATTGGGAGGTGAGTCTCGATGGAGGCGTAAAGTGGGAGCTAGTCAAAGATGTGAATGGCAAGCCTGTTAAGGCTGTGGGAACTGATGCAGCTTCTGACCTAAAGATCACCGATAATGGTGATGGTACTATTACTATTATCTTTAACGGGATGACCTTTGTCATCCCTTCAGTGAAGCCAATACCGACACCTCAACCTGAAAATCGACCCTCACCACTTGCATACGTCGCTGAATATAATCTTGCAGACCTCAATGGAACATTTGAAACTGAACACGATATTACTGGGAAGCACCTCTTTACATGGAATGATGCGGTTAATTATTTTAGATCACCTTCCGATCTCGATGGCAATAAATACCATCTTGCATCTAAGGAGGAATGGAATGCTATTATTCCTGACAATTATCAATACGTTGACTTTGAAAACAATTTAAAGAGAGAATTGACAGAAACAGAAGTTTCTATCGCTAAAAAAAAGTATAAAATGACTGGCACATTCATTTCTGACAATAATAATGCATATGCAACACTGACCTATCAAACATCAAATGAAAATCCTCTTTTCGTTGTTGCAAAATACAACCTACAGAATGAAGACAAACTTTTTCAGATTCAAATGCAAACTGTTAGTGCCCTTCCTTCGTTAGATGATATCGCAAATGAAGAATACTGGGCAAGTACAAAGGATACAGTTACTCGCTCATTCCCCATGGCAGGTGGGAAATACAATGCAAACAGGCTTATTGGACAAGGTGTATTTGGGTGTTATTGGTGTTCATCTGAACATATAAGTGATGCGGGCTATTACGTTAATTTTGGAAGATTTGGATCTGCAACACACTATAGCGAGAAGCGTTATGGTTACAGCATACGTCTTTTTTCAGAGAACCCGTGATAACCAACGAACTGCAACCAACTTCTGATATATTCTCTAATCCCATTGCCTCCGTTACAGACGTAACATAAGTATAATACTTCCCATAAACTAGATAACACAAAAAGTTAGCACTTTTTGTGTTATCTAGTTTATGGGAAGTATTATAGAACGCTTCTGGAGAAGTATCAAACAGGAACATATCTATCTTAATCCAGCCGATACAATCTCAGAACTACGGCAAGGAATA
>NZ_JADRGN010000074.1:0-1996 GCF_018206105.1 Porphyromonas levii | reverse complement strand
AGCACTCTTTGCGGAATCTAGGAGGCTCCTACTATCTCCTGATATCCTAGCCTATGATTATGTTATAACGGGAAAATTCTCTACCTTTGCACGCCAAATGATTAATGGATTATAACTCAATATCTATTTATACAAAAATGTCAAAACCAGCTGAACAACTTGGGGCAACAGGCGAGATACAAGCTACCCCACGCAAAAAGAGTATTCTGCCAAAAGGCGTGGCTTGTCTTCTGATTATCCTCCTACTATTTGGAGGTATAGGGTATGTAATGGGCGTGGCTCAGATGCTCAATACCATGATGAAGACTGCCCATGATCTTCTACTCAACACTTGTTTCTATCTCATGGCTATCTGCGTACTGACAGGAGCTTTGGGCAAATTGTTTGTGGAATTTGGAGTAGTGGATTTAATAGAGAAAATATTGAAGCCACTGATGCGTCCACTATTCAGGCTCCCTGGAGTGGCATCTTTAGGTGCCGTACTTACCTTCCTATCGGACAACCCAGCCATTATCACATTGGCACAGGAGAAGCACTTCAGTAGTTACTTCAAGAAGTTCCAATACATCTCCCTCACTAATTTCGGCACTGCCTTTGGTATGGGATTGATTGTAATTGTATTTATGGTAGGCAACGGCTACTTTGTAGAGCCCTTTATCGGTCTCTTTGGTGCCTTTGTTGGTTGTATCATCTCCACTAGATTGATGCAGCACTTTGTCCTGAAAGCGTATCCACAATATCGTGATGAGAGTGCCGTAGACTCTGCGCCTACTGCAGCTCTAGAGGGCAAAGAAGAGCATAGTGAGCAAGTAGGTCAGAAATCTACTTTCCTAAGAGTACTAGACTCCATGCTCGATGGTGGAATGTCAGGTGTACAAGTGGGGATCTCTATTATTCCAGGAGTGCTCATCATCTCTTCTCTTGTGATGATTCTTACCTTTGGCCCATCTGCAGAGGGTTTGTACACCGGAAGTGCTTACGAAGGTATTGAGCTATTGCCTACGTTGGCAGGTCACCTGGATTGGCTATTCAAGCCTCTATTCGGGTTCTCTGACCCTCACCAGATAGCCTTCCCAATCACAGCACTAGGAGCTGTAGGAGCAGCACTCAGCCTTGTTCCAAACTTTATAACCCAAGGTTGGATTGATGGCAATGCCATTACAGTATTCACCGCTATTGGCATGTGTTGGAGTGGCTTCCTCAGCACACACACCGCTATGTTGGATGCTATTGGTTACCGTGAGCTAACCTCCAAAGCTATCCTTTCGCACTTCATCGGAGGACTAGGTGCTGCAGTTACAGCTCATGTTGCCTATTTGCTTTATGCTCTAGTAGCATAATCATCCGACCAAGAGGCAAGGCAAAGGAGTCCTTTCGAGGCACTCACGCTTTTTTGCTTCCCCTAAAACCACCTTTTATTACGATACAGAAAGAGAGTGTGTCAATGGTTTTGAACTACAAAACACATCTTGACACACTCTCTAAATGAGCGGTAGGCGAGTCTCGAACTCGTGACCTTCGGCTTGGGAAGCCGACGCTCTACCAACTGAGCTACTACCGCAATACTTGCCATCTACCCACCATGGGTATCGGTTAGTACCCGAAGCGGGACTTGAACCCGCACAGCCATTGCTGGCCAAAGGAGTTTAAGTCCTTCGTGTCTACCATTCCACCATCCGGGCTCCTCATTCTTGTGCGATGGCAAAGGTACCTCAAATTCCTTAATCTTGCAATACACACCTTCTGTTATTCCCGAGAAAAAACACCTTTTATATATACAATATGACAACAATCCCATATCTTAGAAAAATTTATTCCTAGGAATAAATTTATTTTTCTGTACAAATAAATTTATTTTTCTCTAGGAATAAATATTTTTATTTGTACAGATAATTTTATTTATTCCTAGGAATAAATTTTTCTACTTGCGCGACCTAGATTCCGCAAAGTATAGATCGGCGCTGTTGGGGGTAGTATTTGGGGGTACTTTGGGGTA
>NZ_JADRGN010000073.1:0-2538 GCF_018206105.1 Porphyromonas levii | reverse complement strand
ATGGAATAGTAGTAGCTGCATAACAATAACAAATAATGATGTAAAAAGAAAGAAAATGTGTACGTTTGTGACAGTGATAGAAAAAACACTAGCCCGTTGTTGAAAATGGGGAGTACTATATACGTTCTAAGAAGTCTTGGGATTCCTACACAGATTGACTCTTATAATTTTTCACCAGAAACATGTTTGTATTTATGACTAAAAGATTTTTACTATTATTGATTTCTTGTTTGTTTATCTCAGCTCTTTCACCGGCTCAAATATCGATTCAAGGAAAAGTACAGGATGAATTTTATCAAAATTTGCCGAGTACAACTGTTCGTCTGTTAACTACAGATTCCCTTCTGATCAAAGGTACATATACCAATCAGTATGGAGAGTTTGTTTTCTCGGAGATTTCTTCTGGAAATTATTTATTATGTTGCTCTTTTCTGGGGTATCAGCTCAGGTATGTCAGTATTTCTGTGAATCAAAAGGATACAGTCATTCCTCCTATTCAATTGTTGCCAACTTCTCATGAATTAAGTGAAGTTTTTGTTGAAGCACCATCGTATATAAGGAAAAGTGATAGAGTACTAGTGATTCCCAAACAGAATCAAATAGCCCATGCTTCTACAGGCTATGATTTGCTATATAATCTGATGATTCCTGGCATTTCTGTTGATCAGAGAAAAGGAAGTGTTTCTTCATTTGGTAGAAGCGTAACACTTTACATCAATGGAAGAAAAGCCGATTCTAGGGAAATTAAGAATATTCGCTCGAAAGATATTCTAAATGTACAGTACCATGATGTGCCTACTGGTAAATATTCTGGAGACTTTGCTTCAATCAATATCGTTACTAAAGATTATGATCAGGGTGGATATGTTGCAATAGACGGAAAACAGACCATTGGATTCAAAAGAGGAGACTATAATCTAGCGGCTAAGAAAAGTGCAGGCAATTGGGATTTTACCTTTTTCGCTGGGTATCAAATGGAAGACCACTCAGGAATATCCGAGGCCCGAGAAGAAACCTTTCATTTCCAAGAAAGGAACATTACACGAAGGTCACAAACACTCGATAGCCACTTCAAACAAGACCAACAATACTACCAGTTCTTTATTTCACATATCCGCGATAAGAGGACGCTTCTAGGCAGGATTTCTCTTTTTGCAAATGCTACTCCCATAAATCATCAGATTAGAGAAAACATTTATGCTAATACATCAATAAAAAAGCAAATAGAAGATTTAAACTCTAACCAGAAAAGCCTAATGCCAGAATTATATCTGTATGGCTCATTCAATATTACTGAGAAACAAACTCTTGATCTCAGTTTTAGAGGTAATTATGCAAGAAATAATTATGAAAGAGACTATACAGAGGGAGAATATTCTACACGAATAAAGGTAATGGAGGACTTCTATAATATGGATTTTAATGCCAACTACGCTTTGGGTTTAAATAACGGGCAGTCATTGGCTTTTAGGATTTTTCATTTCGAAAAACTTAGTAAGTCGACTTATGGAGAAAAAAACAGCAGCTGTGGACGGGAGAGACAATACTTTTTTCAGAATATAAGAAGCAATTTTCAAATTACACAACTCTAAGAATTCAGCCTGGAGTATCATCACTCATATATAAGTTAAATAGTGAAAAAAATATAAGTCAGGTCTCTTCTAGACTTCAAATGGGAATAAGTTTTTTGCCCGCACGAGGTCAATTTTTACAGTTCGGGGTAAACATTGGAAACTCGTATCCTGAAATAAAAACTATGAATAGAGTTAGTCAAGTGGTAGATTTTCTACAGATACAAAGAGGAAATCCAGATATGAAAAAGACAAGTGCTTATGCAGCGAATGTTGCATATTCATTTGCAAAAAAAAGATTCAAAGTCCAGCTATTTGCGTCTTATATGTTTGCAGATAATATGACGACAAATAGCTATTATGTGGAAAACGACAGGCTAATCAATAGTTTTAATGATGGAAATCATTATCATTCCTTCGAGAGTCATTTGGGCGCTACTTGGAGCATCACTCAAAACTTAAATCTCAAGCTTGATTCTTATCTAATCAAACAACTTCTAAATGGAAATACCGCGTTTAACTCAACAACCTTTGTCTCGGCTTTGGGACTTTGTTATATTTGGAATGATTTTGCCATAAACTTATATGGCACCATACCCTATGAATCAGCTGGAGATTTTTATGCTTTAAGTCACATAAAGACTCCTGTAGAATATGGATTTAATGCCTCGTGGACTAAAGGTAATTTGATGATAGAAGTGGGGGTAGATAATCCATTTCTTTACCAAAGAAAGGTAGTGAAGAGCTTTGTTACAAATGTGTATCAATTTAATAGTTCTCTTATCAATAGGGAAAATCAGCAGTGTGGCTTTATCAAAGTGTCATATAACTTTGACTTTGGACATAAGGCTGTAGAAAAGGATAAGAGAGTAGACTCTAAGATAGGAAGTGCTATTATGAAGGCTAATTAGAGTTTGCTGGATATATCTTAACCATGTATTATTCAATGAATTGAAGTGCTATTTTC
>NZ_JADRGN010000072.1:0-3633 GCF_018206105.1 Porphyromonas levii | reverse complement strand
CTTCTTGGAAAACTCATATTAATGCTAAATCGTATATAGAATTACCCTTTCGGGTATTGCAGGAATGCATATAAGATGAGAACTTTGCTGGCGTAAATGTCTAACCAAAATATCATTCAGATGAAACGATACGAACGAAATCGAATCTACATTTCCGATGAAGATCAAATAAAAATCAAAGAATTTCGAGTCTTACTTGCTGGTGCAGGAATAGGGAGCAATATTGCGGAAACTTTGTTGCGAATAGGATTTGAAACTATAACGTTGGTCGATGGAGATGTGGTGGAGGAGAGCAACCTCAACAGGCAGAACTATACAGAGGAAGATTTGGGTATCCCTAAGGTAGAAGCATTGAAAAAACGACTGCTCAGTATCAATCCTAAAGCACAAATATCGACCATAAACACATTTATTGATCACGATAATATAGAGGATATTGTCGCAGGGCATGATATAGCAATCAATACTCTTGATTTCAATAGCGACATTCCTTTCGTTTTTGACCGTGTATGTGCAAAGTCAGGAATTTATGTACTACATCCCTACAATGTTGGGTTTGCAGGTATTGTTATGGTTGTTTCTCCCGATGGGGCGAACTTAGAGAGCTTGCTCTCTGAGGGAGAGAGTTATTTGGGTTTTGAAAAACGAGCCGTACAGCACGTTACTGACTATTTCAATTATTGGGTTCGACCTAAAATATGGATAGAAGAGGTGATACGAAAGTATGAAGACGAGGGAATGACTTTGCCACCACCACAACTATCTATTGCGTCCTCTTTGGTCGGAGGAATCTGTACCTCTATCCTTATGCGTATTGTTCGAGGAGAATTTGTGAAGGTATTTCCTAAATTCTACTACTATTCGGAGTGCGATGATCTAAATTAGTCTGCGGTGTGTAGCCACAGCAATTGCTTCGGATATATTCCCGACTCCGAGTTTTTGGAATATGTTTTTTCGATAGCCTTTCACAGAGTCTTCCGACCGATTAATCTCGTTGGCAATCTCTCCAACTGATAAGCCTTGGTTCGCCAGCCGAATCACGGCTTTTTCATATTCACTCAGAACAATACTTTCAACCTGTTTCCAACGACCACTCTTCAAGGAAAACTGCCACATCGTATTAGAATTAACCGCAGTCATATAGGCGACACCTCTTTCTTGGGATGGAGCCAGTGACACCAAACAGAGTGCTAACCAGATATTTCCCATCGAATCCAGTTTAAGGGGAGTTATCTGATGATTGATCAATACGCTTTCCTTGGACTCTTGTTTATTGACTCTAAAATTGTAGGATATGGTGTATTGAGTGCGCTCTGATACGGCAATTCCTTTGAAAAAGTCAAAGCCTGCTCTATTGACTTGTGTAAGGAATTCAAGGTCTTCTTCCGGTACATGATTATAGTAAAAGTCGTATCCTTCTTGTTGTACCGTTGCCACGCTCTCTCCGCAGAGAAATAGAGGGTTGTCCGATACATATAGAAAGTTCATCCTATTATAGTCGATGATATAAAGAGACTTGTATGTAATTTGGGCAAATGCCTTTGCAGAGTCAATATAAGGCTGTAAGCCACAGTATTGCTCGTCGCCTATTTGAGGGCGAACGTCCTGTGGTAATTGCAGGCGATTGTTTTCGTTAAGAATCACACTCATTCTATATCCATTTGACATCCATATAATAATGATGCAAATATACTCATTCAAAGGCAAAGGCATTACCCGAAAGGGTGAAAGTTCAGAATACGTCCCCAAATTACCCTTTTGGGTATTGCAGGGAGGATAATAAGTAGGGAACTTTGCAAGTGTAAAGATAATGTAAGGTACTTTCTATAGTGTCCTAAGGATTACCATAGACCCAACTATTCAAATGGGGAGTGTAAGCCGAAAAACTCTGAAGAGTAGGCGTCCTTTAACAAATACGAGTTATGAATGATAAGTTAAACATCGACGAGTTTTCTACAGAAATGTTGTCAGAAATTGTAGGTGGTGCAGAGTACGGCTCTCTATTGGAGGGATGTTTTGAACTAGCTGTTTGTTGTTACGACACAACTTTGCAGCCTAGCATGAGTACGACCACCATTGGAAGTAAAAGACTGTAATTCGTGTAGAGTTAGAGCTTTAAAATACAAGAGAGACCTTTATGGAGCTCCAAATTGTATAGCTTGTCATAGTAAATGATTTATGAATATGAGAACATATAGAATTTTGTTTGTCCTTTTGGCTTTATGTATCAACATATCATCTATATGGGGACAAGAAGTTATTAAATCTTTGGTTGTAGACGAAAATAAATTACCATTGGAGTTTTGTAATGTCGTTGCTTATAGCAAAGATAGTACATTATTGCAGGGAGTTGTTACTGATAGTACTGGTCTTTTCAGTATAGAAAAATCCATGCAAATGAATTACTTGTGTTTCACTTGTATAGGCTATGAGTCACAAAAGATAAACATAAACGAACTCCCTATAAAAGTGGAGATGCGTCCTCTGTCCTATACTCTAGGAGAGGTGATAATAAAAGGAAATACGAGAAGATTAAAATTGAGTAATCATCAACTACAAGTGAATGTAGAAGGTACACCTTTGGCGCAGCAATCGAGCATTGATCGACTTTTGGCGCAACTTCCTGGAGTCGCAGTGGATGGGAATGGTGGTGCAACATTACTTGGAGGAGGAAATATCCTTATATTATTAGATAATAAAGAGGTGCTTTCTCATGATGAACTTAAGTCAATAGATCCTAAAGTAATCACAACGATAACTTTTGATCGGAATCCTGGACCAAGATATCGTGGCAGTGTTAACGCTGTCCTTCACATCAAGACTAAACGTCAAAAAGATAATTTCACAGGTCAAGCAAAGAGTAAGCTCCAATTAAACCATGCAGTTTCATACTTAGGAGATATCTTGTTAGGCTATGTCAATGATAAATGCAATATCAGTCTTCAACTCAATCAGGGGAATAGTCGTATGAATAAGACAGAACGCATAGATGCTCAAGTTATTCCTCAGTTATATCTCCAGACTCAACTTGTAGATACAATCAGTGATTTGACAAGAAATATACTCATCAAGGCTAACTTTACACCTCATAAAACGTTGACGTGGGGGGTAGGATATAATTTGTCAAGTAGTAAAATAAATGATCATAGTGGAGATAACACTCGATATTATACAAACAAACAGGAATGGCAAAATTTGATCTCTAATACTTATCTCGACAACAAAATTACCTCTCATCATTTTAATGCATATACAGAGTGGAATGTTACCAGCAGATTAAAACTCGAAATCAATGCCGATGCTTTTATCAAAACTATGAATCGTCAGCAAACAACAAGAGAGAATGATATGGTCAAAATCGGAAATCATCAAATCTCCACTAACGCACATTATGCTCTTTTTCAGCTTTCACCATATCTGTCTTATAGCCTTACTGACAGTCGAACTTTTGAAGGAGGGGTGGATGTATACCACATTAATGGATCTAGAAAGCAAAACACAGATGCAAGCTACCAAAATATGGGGACTAACCACGAAAGAGTGTATGCGGGGTATCTCAACTATTCATTTCCTCTAAGAATGTGGAGTGCATCTTTGGGCGTTCGTTTTGAACATGCAAATAGCCTATTATTA
>NZ_JADRGN010000071.1:0-3669 GCF_018206105.1 Porphyromonas levii | reverse complement strand
TTAGGTATGAAGAAGGTTTTGTTGGGGGTAGTGGCATTGCTACTTTTCGCTACTTGTCAGGCGCAAGAGGCGAAGTATTCAACGTATTATTATCAGAGAGCCACGCTATTTGAGGGGCTCCCTACCGATAGTATCGATATCATCTTTCTTGGGAATAGCATTACGGATGGTGGAGAGTGGATGGAGCTATTAAGGGATAGCCGCTGTAAAAATCGCGGTATCAGTGGCGATACAACAGAGGGAGTATACGATAGGTTAGATGTCATTATCAAGGGGCAACCAGCAAAACTCTTTTTACTGATTGGTATCAATGACCTAGGTCGGGGAAAGACTACCGATGAGGTATTCAATGGTATTGTACGGATTGTTGAGCACCTTCAGGCTCAGAGCCCTCGCACGCAGATTTACTTGCAGAGCATACTACCTGTAAATGATGCGGCTGGGAAGTTCGCTGGACATACGCGCCGGTGGTCCGAAATAAAGCCACTTAACTGCCGCCTATCGGTAATGGCGAGAGAGAAAGGTATAACTTTTATAGACCTTTACCACTATTTGGTATCCCCTGATGAGGAGAAACTGGATATGCAGTTCTCCAACGATGGATTGCATCTAATGGGCTCTGGATACGCCAAGTGGGCGGAGGTAATCCAGCCTTATATAGATTAAGTAAGAAAGTTTAGCCTTTTTTGAGAGGTTAATTGGGGAATTCTTACTACCTTGCTTGCGTTAACAGATCAGTGTTCAACTATTTAATTGAGAATTGAAATTATGAAACAGTTAAGACTAATGGCAGCATCTCTTTTATTGGTGCTAATGGCAGTAGGACTATCTTCGTGTAACCAGAATAAGCCTGAGGATGCGCTCCTCTTTACGGGTAAGTATACCGGACTTGTTACTTTCTCTAAGTTAGGAGATGGGGCGTTGCCTATCGTGGATAAGGATGTGGAGATAACCGTCATCAAAATAGGTGACAACTATTCCTTTAGGTTCTCCAACAAGGGTATTCCTGCTATTACAGGCGTGAAGATGAAGAAGGGAGACAATACCCTCGTTACTCTAGAGGATGATAAGGGTGGTCTTATCAAGATTACTGGCGACGAACTTCATATCGCTTATAAAAATGCTAATGGTTCCTGGTTGGTGCCTAGTGCAAAGCGTAAGTAATTACGTCTGAAGAATAAAGAACAAGTAAGGGTGACTCATACCATATGGGTCACCCTTACTTGTTGGTCAAAGGATTGCCGAAGTCGGAAATATCAGTTCCCCTGGGTCTACCATTGCATTGATCAGGTGTATCCTGTCGTAGGTAGACAGCTCTTCAGCGCCAAGATGAACTGCCTGAATGGATTTCTCCGTGAGGAGCTTGTGCCTCTTTGTCCCCTGTAATAGCGGCGTGTCGGAGGTATCCAATAGGCCATTACGCTCTACGATGATATTGGTAAATGAGGTGTCGGTAACCTTGCCATCGAGTACGAATATAGGCTCTATCCCTTGTGGAAGAGCGGCTTTATACTGGTCAAATCTGGTTCGATCTGCCCACTTCTTGGCGTAGAAGTTCTCTTGAATATCGATAAGCTGAAATCCAGTAATCTGCGGTAATTGGTATGGAATAAGCCGTATTCCCTCAATCCCGTCTCCAGAATACGTGACGGATGCACGCCATTTCCCATGAGTAGCACCAAGTCTTTTAGCCTCTCTGTAGACAGCTTCAATTACCGAAAGAAGGGAGTATTCCTCTCCCAGTGACCATTCTACCCTTGCCTTATGGAATGGAAGGTTTAGTAGCTCCCCATCGAGTAGGCAAAGGGTCTCTAGTAGTCGCTCCATTACTTTTGCCTTAGTGGGAGATAAATCTTCTCGATTACTTCTTTGTACTCTTGTTCCAATTTACTATTGATCGTAACCCCACCACCCGAGTGGTAGTACTTTTGCTGCTTCTCATCCTCACAGATGAAGCGAATAAGTACTGACGAGTCTAGGCTCTTGCCATCATAATATCCGAAAATACCGCAGTAGTAACCACGTGGTGTATCGCTCTCTGCCGAAGCTATAAGTTTGCGGGTGCTCTCGCGTGGCGCACCGAGAATAGAGCCTGCTGGGAGCATGCCACCGATGATTGTGCCAATGTTAGCGCTCCAGTCTTGAGAGAGATTCCCTTTGATTTCAGAACTTACTTGGTATATCGTCTTCTCTTGTGTCTCTATCTCAGTGAAGTACCTAAATCTACTTACCTCCACCTCGTCAGCTACCCGAGATAGATCACTACGGAGCAAATCCACTACAGAGCAGTGCTCCGAGGTCTCTTTGTAGTCATTAAGGATTACATTAGGAGCACCTGGGATATCGCTTGGGATGGTTCCTTTCATCGGGTCGGTAGAGATGATACCATCCTTATCAATCTTCACAAAACGCTCAGGAGAGAAACAGACAAAGTGAGCTTCGGGAAGGAATAGTCTGTATTTGGCATTGGTGCTGAGAAGTATTTCTTTAAGACTAAGGGGTACTTCAATAGGGGTAGCGACAGTAAGATTGGCAAGGATAGAGCGCCCGTCTCGCATTCCCTCCTGTATGGTTTCAAAGCACTTAGCGTATTCTTCTAGTGGCTGAGGTCTCTTTATTAGTGGTATATCGTGGTCGTACTGGAGGTGATCTTCAGGATTGATGTTCGTAACCTCTCCAATAGCAAAGAGGACATCACTCTGCTGGAGAGGGTTCGGAATAAATACACCTTCGCTCTGCTCGTAGTCCAAAACGAATAAAAAAGGGTTACCCTCGCTGCCAGCTTGGTTCATCTGGTCAATAATTTTCTGGTACTTTTCTCTCATACGGTATGAAGACTAGTAAATAAAAAAAAGGATGACCTACTATTTCTAGTAATGTCATCCTCTATAACTATAACAACACCTCCTTGGTGAAAATGATTTTATCTTCCGTTTCTGACTTAGCCATATTTGCTCGTAACTGAGCAGGCTTAGTCTTCCATCTGACGTAGCTGCTGCACGTAGCGAGCCTTCTCCATCTTGCGGCGCTTCAGGGCAGAGGGCTTCTGGAACTCACGACGGGTGCGTAGCTGACGCATAGTACCAGTGCGGTCGAATTTCCTCTTAAACCTCTTGAGTGCTCTCTCGATGTTCTCGCCTTGCTTGATTTCTACAATAATCATAAACTCCTGAAATGTTGTATTATATGTTTAACTTAACTATGCATCTACTTATCGATGCGGTGGCAAATTTACGAAGAATATTCTAGGTGACCAAACCTTTTCCTATTAGCTTCTTAATACTGTGGACAGAGCTTGTCGCTTGAGTAACAGTTGTTCCGTTGTATACTGCTCCTCTTCTCTCGGTATATTACGCACAGTCCCTCCCGGGAGAGACTTTTCCCGCTCTCTAGAGTACAATCAATGAGAGTAGGGAAGACCTAGAGGGTAGATCCCTATATAATACCTATCCACTAATCTACTCTGTACTGTGCCATATTATCCTCATCTGGGTGGTTTTCGTACTACAGTCGAGAATAATTCTACCTGTGGATTGAGACTATATTAGAGCTTGCTGAATTAGGGGATGTGGTTTTTTTGAAGAATTGAGACGCATGCAGGATATTGGCGAACCATTTGTAATTTTGGAGAAAAAAAACGAAGGAAATAGGAGCGACAAAATAATGCGG
>NZ_JADRGN010000008.1:0-70308 GCF_018206105.1 Porphyromonas levii | reverse complement strand
TATCTTAATTTAGTACCCCAAATCTAAATTGGAAACTTGAGTGATAGAATATTAAGCGGCTTATATGGGGAACTGTCTTTTAATAGAGCAAACAAGCTATAGCTTCAAGATCAATACAAAGCACTCCTCGACTATAAGTATTAAGCCATCTTTGCCACGGCTAAGTACCTTCCATAATCAACTGTAAGTGGTGTGAAATGGGTATATTTGTGAGGGAAGAGGGGTGTGTAAAAACTATAGTAAGGTACTATTTCAGAGGGAAGAAACTGATATCATGAAGCAAGCGGAAGATAATCAGATCATCATATACAATACGGATGATGGAAAAGCAAGAGTAACCCTCTATGCTAAGGATGGTAACATCTGGATGAACCAAAACCAGATGGCAGAACTTTTTGCCACCTCTAAGCAATCCATAAGCTACCATATAATAAATATACTAGAAGAGAGAGAGTTAGATGAAAATTCAGTTGTCAAAGATTATTTGACAACTGCGGCGGATGGTAAGAATTATCAGGTGACTTTCTATACCCTTGAAATGGTATTGTCCATAGGATTCCGGGTGCGAAGCAAGAGGGGCACGCAATTTAGGAGATGGGCAAATCACAACCTTAAGGAGTATATGATTAAGGGGTTTGTCATGGATGACGACCGCCTGAAGAACCCCGATGGAAGACCAGACTATTTTGATGAGCTTCTTGAGCGGATACGTGATATTCGTGCCAGTGAAAAGCGTTTCTATCAAAAGGTTAGAGACTTGCTCGCATTGAGTAGCGACTACGATGTAAGTGACAAGTCAACTCAGATGTTCTTCGCAGAAACTCAGAATAAACTCCTTTATGCAGTTACTCACCAAACGGCTGCTGAAATAGTTGTGAGTCGTGCGGATGCCAACGCACCCAATATGGCTTTAACTTCTTGGAAAGGCTCTGTAGTCAGAAAGCAAGATATATACGTAGCTAAGAATTACTTAAAGCAGGAGGAGATAGAGACCCTAAATCAGCTCACAGTGCTCTTCTTGGATTCTGCAGAATTAAGGGTGAAAGAGCGAAAAGACCTGACTTTAGACTATTGGCGGAATAATGTTGATGCCCTCTTGAGTTTCCAAAATAAAGACCTTCTCAAAGGTAGTGGTGCCGTTTCCAATGCCCAGATGAAAGCCAGAGTAAATCAAGAGTACGAAACATTTAATCTCCGCCGTAAAGAACTGGCTCTAATGGAAGAAGAACAAAGAGAGCTGGCGGAACTTAGACAAATAGAGCAAAGTATCGCTACAAGACCCCAATCAGATGAATAAAGGCGAAGTAATAATATATAGAAGTGCTGATGGACTTGCTGAGCTATCGGTTCAGCTTGAAGGCGATACTGTCTGGCTGTCCCTCAATCAGATGGCAGAACTATTTGACCGAGACAAGTCAACAATTTCAAGGCACATAAAAAACATCTTTTCAGAGGGAGAGCTAGATGAAAGTTCAACTGTTGCAAAATTTGCAACAACTGCCAAATTCATATGTACCTATTTGGTGCATTTCTAATAGTATAACACTAGAAAAGTATTAATATACTCCCTATTGGGTATAATTTAATCTTTCTTTTGCGTTTTATCCCCGAAAGGGGGTATGATTGAGTATTTCTTATTATATTTGCTATTGATAAGGTATAAATTAACTCAGTATGGAAGCAAGGACAATCATAGCACAGTATGTAAAAGAGATGCGTAAGAAATATAGATTGACACAGGTGGACCTCTCCGAAAAAGCAGGAGTTGGGCTACGCTTTGTGCGTGAACTGGAGCAGGGTAAAACTACGCTTCGCCTTGATAAGGTCAATAAAGTATTCGAACTCTTCGGTTCGGAGTGTGGCCCTGTGCCCATGAAACGAGAAGGAGATGAAGTATGAAACAAGCAATAGTTTATTGGAAGACACTGAGAGCGGGAATCCTTACCGAAAGTGATAAGGGCTACTCATTTACTTATGACAAGGACTATCTAACTATGCCTCAAGCTCAAGGCATAAGTCTAACGATGCCTCTACGAGAAGAACCTTACCAAAGTGGTACGTTACATCCATTCTTCGATGGCCTAATTCCTGAGGGTTGGCTTTTGGATATTGCTCAGAAGAATTGGAAGATTGAAGCAAGAGACCGAATGGCGTTGCTTCTGACGTGTTGCCGAGACTGCATTGGAGCGGTAAGTATCGAACCTCTAGATACGACTGAAGATGAAGAATAGATGCCTATACTGCTACGAACCTTTGGTTGATGGAGAGGTGGATTACCATACCAAGTGTTGTCGCAAATTGTTTGGGATGCCCCAAGCTCCGATATTGCCTTACACAAGTAGCGAAGTACGAGCGTTGGCTGAAGAGGTTGTTCGTTCGCAGACCACAGTGACAGGAGTACAACCCAAGCTGTCTCTCGACTTTGATCAGATGAGCAATTCGCCCAAGCGATTTACCATCGTGGGCTTGTGGGGACGGTTCATTCTTAAACCTCAAACAGAGCGTTATCCGCATCTCCCTGAGTTGGAGGACGTGTCGATGCACCTTGCTGAAATCGCTAAGATCGAGACGGTTCCTCATGGGCTGATACGATTTAGTGATGGCGAACTATGCTATATCACTCGTCGCATAGACCGAACAGAGCAGGGGGAAAAGCTCCCAATGGAAGATATGTGTCAGCTTTCAGAGCGTTTGACGGAGTATAAATACAAAGGTTCGCACGAGCAGATAGCCAAGCTTATCTCCAAGTATAGCTCTGTGCCGAAACTTGATCTTGTCAAGTACTGGGAGCAAGTACTTTTTTCGTGGCTGATAGGTAATGCCGATATGCATCTCAAGAATTATTCGCTCTATGCTCCAATGGGAAACGAATATCAACTCACTCCAGCTTATGACTTGCTGTCTACGGCACTTGCTATTCCTGAGGATACGGAAGAGCTTGCACTGACGGTCTGTGGCAAGAAACGCAAACTTACCATTCAACATTTACTCCATGCGATGACTGCTTCAGGACTGGATGAGAAAGTGTGTGACAACATCTTTGCTCGCTTCCAACGCATCCTTCCTGAATGGGAAGTCTGCATTCGTCAGAGCTTCCTACCGAAGGAGATGCAGGAACAATATGTTGAACTAATCTCTATCAGAAGTAATAAATAAAACTCGATTCCTCTATGCCTACAAATAAAGATGCAGAGATGCGCTATCGCATTATTGACCGTTGTCTGAGTAATAGATTAAGAAAGTATACTATTTATGATTTGGTTGATGAGGTGAATCGACAATTGTTGGATTTGCAAGGAAAGACTGTTAGCAAGCGTACTATTCAAAAAGACTTGGAAGAGTTAACTTACCGACCTTATTGTGCCCCAATCGAATCGTATAAGGGACCGAGTAGGATGCATTATATACGCTACTCTGATGACAGCTATTCTCTCTACAACAACGAACTGTCTGTAAAAGAAGTACAGACTCTCCAATCCGTCATAGATATGTTGGGACGCTTTCGAGGTAGTACTACTCACGCTTGGTTAGAGGAGGTTCTCTCTAATCTTGAATATCGATTTGGTGTAAAGAACAACACTGAAAGACTGGTCGCATTTGAGGAAAATGAACAGTTGCAAGGAATAGAGCATCTCTCGCCATTAATTGATGCCACGCTTCGTCATCAAGCCATTGAACTGGATTATGAACCATACGGTAAAACAAAGCGTTCTTGTCCTGTTCATCCTTATTTTATGAAGCAATATAATGGTCGATGGTTTCTTTTTGGATTAAACTCGGAAAAGGGAAGGATAGAAACGTATGCTTTAGATAGAATCAAATCAGTAAAGACTCTTGCTGTAGAGTTTATCCCTAACGAGGAGACCGATTTCGGTGCTTATTTTGAGCATATTGTGGGCGTTTCTGTTCCTTACGATTCGCATGAGCCGATTGAGCTTGTTTTACGGTTCTCTGAAAAAAGATTTCCTTATGTGAGTTCTAAACCGATACATGCTTCTCAAAAGTTATTGAGTACTCCCAACACCATCTCGATTTCTGTTATCCCAACTCCTGAACTAACGCAACAAATCTTCTCTTTTGGTCCAGATGTAGAAGTGATTGCCCCTGAGAGTTTCCGTTCCGAAATTGCAAAGAAAATAGAAGCCACTCATAACTTATATCAAACTATGCAAATAGACTGCATGGTTTGATTTTAAATTTGTAATTATTATAATAAATCAGTAA
The DNA here is from genome assembly GCF_018206105.1 of Porphyromonas levii. Classification (NCBI taxonomy): domain Bacteria; kingdom Pseudomonadati; phylum Bacteroidota; class Bacteroidia; order Bacteroidales; family Porphyromonadaceae; genus Porphyromonas; species Porphyromonas levii. The sequence goes on along the minus strand of NZ_JADRGN010000008.1, from coordinate 66,084 downwards.
AAAAGAATAATGAATACGCAACAATATAATCAGCTTTTCTCTTTCATTTGGAATATTGCCAACGATGTACTTGTAAATGTTTTTGTCAAGGGTGATTACAAGAAGATTATCCTTCCCATGATAGTCTTACGACGCTTAGATATTCTCCTTGAGCCGACGCATAAGGCAGTTCAAGAGCAGAGAGACAAGCTAATGAGAATGAAACTTAGCGAGGAGGTACAAGAAAAAATACTCTTTCAGACTACGGGCTACCCTTTTTGCAATACATCACACTTCACGATGAGTACTCTCAGGGGAGAGACCAATACACTACGCCTTAAACAGAATTTCCTGGAGTATATTGATGGATTCTCCAAAGATGTGCAAGACATCATTGAGAAGTTCAGGTTTAAGCAACAGGTTGACAATCTCTGTGACGCTGGCCGTCTTGGTTCACTTATTGAAAAGTTTACCGATGAAAATATAAATCTTGGGATACACCCTATACGCAATGCCAAGGGGGAGATATTACAACCAGGTGTTGACAACCATACAATAGGGACGCTTTTTGAACAACTATTGCGTAAATTCAACGAAGAGAATAGTGTTACGGAGGCTGGAGAGCATTTCACTCCTCGCGACTATGTAGCCTTACTTGCAGACATTGCCGTGTTGCCCATTGCTGAGCATATAGAGTCGGCTACGTATAGCATATATGATGCTGCTTGCGGTACGGGAGGCATTCTCTCGGTTGCAGAGCAGAGAATTCGATCCATCGCAGATCAATACCACAAGCAGGTTAAGATAGACCTCTATGGGCAGGAGTTACAGCCCGATACTTATGCCACATGTAAAGCCGACCTGATGCTTTCGTCCGAAGGAAGTAGCTTCTCTTACAAGCATGCTGGAGCAGATCGCGAGCGATTCTATTACGGCTCTACGATTAGTCGTGATGGGCACCCCGGCATGTGTTTCGATTTCTGTATCTCTAATCCACCCTTTGGCATATCTTGGAAAGAGGACTTAAAAGCTTGGGGACTTAGCTATAAAGAGAAAGACCGTATCTCGGATACTCGTTTCGTACTATCAGGCGAAAAAGGCTGTGAGTTACTGAGTTTCGTTCCAAACATCGGCGACCCACAGATGCTCTTCTTAGCGAACAATCTCTCACGCATGAAACAAGATAGCGAGCTCGGCACACGTATCGTTGAGGTGCACAACGGTTCAAGTCTATTCACGGGATCAGCAGGTGGAGGAGAGAGCAATCTTCGCCGCCACATCATAGAGAACGACCTTCTTGAGGCCATCATTGCTATGCCAGAAAAATCTTTTTACAACACAGGTATTGGTACATTTATTTGGGTTGTGACCAATCGTAAAGAGCCCCGTCGTCGTGGCAAGGTGCAACTCATAGATGCTACTGCTATCAAGACGCCTCTACGTAAAAATCTCGGTGAGAAAAACTGTGAGACCAGCGAAGCTGACAGGGCTAAAATTATAGATCTCCTGATGCGCTTTGAGGAGACGCCCGAGAGTAAAATCTTCCCCAACGACGAGTTTGGCTATTGGGAGATAACCGTGGATCGCCCGCTACGTCTGCGCATACATCCGGATGCTGATCTGAGTAGTCTCTCTGCAAAAGATTTTAAGACCTGCCGAGAGGCAATGGGAAAAGTGCCCAATGGCACACCATTAGATGATTGGGATGCCTATGCTAAGGCTTTGGGCAAGATGACAAAAACCTTGCTCAAGAAGCTTCGCCCCCTCATTACCACCGTCGACCCCAGCTGCCAGCCCGTCCAAGGTGAGCCCGACAAGGCTTTACGTGATACGGAGCAAATACCACTCAGTTATGAAGGAGGAGTCGAAGCTTTTATGCAACGCGAAGTCTTGCCCTATACACCAGATGCCTATGTCGCAGAGGGAGAGACAAAGATAGGCTACGAGCTTCCCTTTACGAAGTATTTCTATCGCCCCACCGATCTTCGCACTATTGAGGCAATTACAGCCGATATACGTCAAATCGAGCTGGATACAGATGGCCTGCTTGCATCAATCCTTGAACTATAAACCGACAAAGATGAAACGATACGAAAAATATAAGGAGAGCGGGATCTCATGGATAGGGGAGATACCTGAGCATTGGGAAGTGAGAAAAATTAAGTATGTATTCACTGAACGTTCGGAGAAAGGGTATCCGAATGAACCAGTTTTGTGTTCTACACAGAAGTATGGAGTCATACCTCAAAGTATATACGAGAATCGGGTAGTAGAGGTGAATAAAGGTCATGAGGGACTGAAACTTGTAAAAGAGGGGAACTTCGTAATTAGTCTTCGCTCTTTTCAGGGAGGTATTGAGTATGCTTATTATCGAGGAATAATCAGTGCTGCTTATACCGTACTAGAATTAAATCATGATTATAGCTCAGAATACTTGAGGTATTTGTTGAAGTCTTTCCCTTTTATTCAATTGCTTCAAACTTGTGTTACTGGAATTAGAGAAGGGCAAAATATTAATTTCGAATTGCTTCGAAAGAACTTTCTTCTTCTTCCTCCTCCCCACGAGCAAGAAACGATAGTTGCATACTTGGAGGAGAAGGTAGCTCAGATGGATAACTTGGTAGCAAAGCAAGAGTCTCAGATCGCATATCTCCGAGAGCTCAAGCAAGCGGTCATTGCCAAGGCAGTAACTCAAGGTCTCGATCCTCAAGCCCCCCTTCAACCCTCTGGTATTTCTTGGATAGGTAACATTCCTGAGCATTGGGAGGTAAGAATGTTGTCTCAATTGTCCCAAAACTACTTTATATCAAATAAAGATATTAAGCATCAGAATCTTTTATCCTTAAGCTATGGACGCATTATTCAGAAAGATATAAATACGACGGAAGGGTTATTACCTGCTTCCTATGATACGTATCAGGTCATAAGAAGAGAGAATATTGTACTTCGCCTAACAGATTTACAGAATGATCACAAGAGCCTAAGGGTGGGATTATGTATGCAAGAGGGGATCATAACTTCTGCATACTTGACTTTAGCTTCTCGTAGCAATGTAAAACCTGAATTCTTATACTTTTTGTTACATACAGCGGACATTAAGAAGGTTTTCTATGGAATGGGAAGCGGATTAAGACAAAACCTTAATTGGAAAGAGCTTCGCAAATTATCGCTCCCTCTCCCTCCACTATCGGAGCAAGAGGCGATAGTGACCTATATCCATCGTAAGACGGAGGAGATAGATCGCCTTATTGCTATGACCGAGCAAGAAATAGCTCGAGTGCGTGAATTGAAGCAAACACTTATTGCTGATGTTGTTACAGGGCGCGTTAATGTTCAACCCTCTTAAGATTTTATTTTTATGCCAACCATATTGAATGAAAAATCCCTCGAGGATCTCATTACAAACTATCTTACGAGGCACCAAGGGTATGACTTGGGTGTGAGTGAAGACTACGATAAAACTTACGGAATGGATCTTAGTCGCCTCGAAACTTTCTTGTGTGCTACGCAGCCCGAGCTAATTGCCTCTTCGCGTGTATTTGAAACTGCGACCAATCGTCGTAAATTCTTTGAGCGTCTGCGCGATGAAATCACGAAGCGTGGCGTGGTAGATGTATTGCGAAAGGGCGTTAAGCATTTGAGCCGAACCTTTGAGCTCTATATGCCTCTGCCCTCTGAGCTTAGCTACCTGGCGCAGAAACGTTATGCTTTGAACAGATTTACGGTTATTCGCCAACTTCACTATAGCTCTGTGCGCACAGCCCAATCAGTAGATATGGTTATTCTTATCAATGGCCTACCCATCCTTACGATGGAGCTTAAAAATCAGCTTACTTGTCAGAATACAGCCCACGCTGTGGCACAATATCGTAGTGAAAGAGACCCTAGGGAGTTGCTCTTTGGTGTTGGTCGGTGTGCTGTACATTTTGCCCTTGATGAAGAGACAGTTGAGATGTGTACCAAACTCTCTGGGCGTGATAGCTGGTTCCTCCCTTTCAACAAAGGCAATGAGGATGGAGCCGGCAACCCAGTCAACCCCCACGGCCTTCGCACAGCTTACCTATGGGAGGAGATATTACAGAAAGAGAGCCTGAGCGACATCCTCGAGCATTATGCACAGATGGTGTACGAGAAGGATGAGGATGGACGCCTCAAGGTAAAGGTGATCTGGCCACGCTGGCATCAGCTGGAAGTGGTGCGATATCTACTGAGAGCGAGTCGCACGGAGGGCATAGGACGACGTTATCTCGTACAGCACTCAGCGGGATCGGGGAAGTCTAATAGCATCGCTTGGTTGGCCTATCAGCTGGTAGAGCAGCTGCAAGCGGGGCAAGCTCTCTTCGATAGTGTCATCATCATTACCGACCGTAAGAATCTGGACAAGCAAACACGTGACAACATCAAGGCATTTACGCACAGCGAGCACCTTGTTGGGTGGAGCGATTCGAGCAATAAACTCCGCCAATTGCTTGAGAGCGGTACGAAGATCATTATTACGACGGTACAAAAGTTTTCCTTTATTCTTGATACAATCACCCATGACCTTGCGAGTCGTCGCTTTGCGGTGATCATCGATGAGGCTCACTCCAGCCAGAGTGGTAGGATGAGTATCGCTGTGAATCAGACCCTGGCTGGCGTACTAGATAGAGAGGTGCTATATGCGGAAGATGAGGTGAATGCGCTCATCCAAAAGCATATAGAGGGACGTCAGATGGCGAGCAATGCTAACTTTTACGCATTTACCGCTACGCCTAAAAACAAAACGCTCGAGATCTTTGGTGCCCCCTTCATGCGTGTGGATGGCGAGGTAGGGCATCGCCCCTGCCATATCTATACGATGCGGCAAGCGATCGAAGAGGGGTTCATCCATGATGTGCTGAGAAACTATACGACCTATCAGAGCTACTATAAGATACGTAGGGCTATCGAGGATGATCCAAAGTTTGAGCGTAAGCAAGCGATGCGTAAGCTCCGCTACTTTGTGGAGAGCCAACCTGAGACCATCAGGCAGAAGGCTGAGGTTATGGTTGAGCACTTTCACCAAGCTGTAGCCCACCGTATAGGAGGGGAGGCTCGCTGTATGATCTGCACAGCAGGTATCGTGCGTGCCATCGATTACTATCGTGAAGTCAGGAGACTACTGGGGGAGCGTGGATCGCAGTATCAGGCTATAGTTGCTTTCAGCGGAGAGGTCGACTACCACGGTATACGTGTTACAGAGTCTTCGCTCAATGGCTTCCCTTCTGCAGATATAGAGAAAAAGTTTCGTACGGGCAATTATCGCTTCCTGATTGTCGCCGATAAGTATCAAACAGGTTATGATGAGCCACTGCTACACACGATGTATGTCGATAAGCCCTTGGCGGGGGTCAAGGCTGTACAGACGCTCTCGCGCCTCAATCGCAAACGCCCCAAGAAAGAGGATACCTTTGTGCTCGATTTTGTCAATACAAGCGAGGAGATTGAGACTGCATTTCAACCCTTCTACAAAACTACGCTTTTGAGTAGAGAAACTGATCCCAACAAACTCAATGATCTGTTGGGCGAAATAGAACAGTACGACCTCTATACTCTTTATGAAGTAGAATCGCTCAACTCCTTCTACTGGACAGGAACACAACGAGAGAATATAGACGCTCTACTTGATACTATGAAGGAGCGCTTTGTTGCCCTTGATGATGAGAGTAAGGTGGCCTGCAAGAGTGCCATCAAGGCTTATGTCCGTACCTATGACTTCCTTTCTACTGTGATTTCTGAGGGATGTCTTGATTGGGAGAAGAAACAAACTGTACTTTCTTTGCTTCTTCCTAAACTTCCGACGTTGGGAGTAGATGATCTCACTAAAGGGCTTATTGAGTCTGTAGATTTTGATGCTTATCGCTTACAGAAACAAGAGGAACGAAATATACGGCTACAAGATGTAGATAGCGAGATAGAGCCAGTGCCCACCTCATCCATATCTGTAGTGATGGAGGAGGAAATGCAATATCTCAGTGTCATAGAGTCGGAGTTTAATGAACTCTTTGGAAATATCGATTGGCAAGATAGTGAGCTTGTTCGTAAACAAGTTGAGGAATTGACCGATCGTGTCAAGAACAACGATGATGTACGCAATGCCATGCTCCGCAATGATGAAGCCACAGCGAATCAAAACTGCGATGAGTCGACGCAAAACGAGGTGACACAGATGACACTGACGCATACAGAGCTTATGCAACACTACTTCACGGATCACGATTTTCAACAGCATCTCAATGAAATGATTCGTGAGAAAGTACGCCAAGCTGTCAATCCTCCTTACGATGAGAATGAACTCAAACAAAGGATTCAAGAGGAGTTTCAGAAAGATTTTGCAGATTTCTGTGACGGGGAGCATTATGTAGAGTTTGATGAAGTGATTCGCCTCTTCTTCGCTATCATTCATGCGGAGACAATCCCTGACTTGCAAGCTCTCGACAAGATACTGACGCGAACACTCAATTGCCTCTATCGCGCCGAACACCGTGAGGAAGATTATCGCTCGTGGTATTCTGAACTCGTAGTACGTTTTGAGGCTTTCCTTAAGAAAATCTATTGGCTAAAAGAGGATACCCCTGTACCTCTCACTGCCACCGGCAAGGACCCTGCCTTACTTGATACAGTAAGGCACTTTCCAGAAATAGAGAGTTTGTATCACAGCAAAAATCCGAAGTATGACACCTTCAAGCAGTTCTATAGGGTGGTATATGATTGGCGTAACAAAGAAAGTCATATAGCAGTTGATCTACCTGCCGATTTACTCCCTACAGCATTACATGCTGCTGTCGCCCTCTACCTCTACGCTACGATGGTTAGTGCTGAAGAATTAAAGGACAAGTTGTAATTTTTTCGACCTGAAACGGAAGTGTGAAGATAGGGTGCATAGTTTACTATTACCTTTGTAGAGGATAATTTAAATAACCAGTTTTTAATATGGATTATAAAAGTAAACTTGTAACTCTCTCAAATAGGTACAACCCTGAAAGAGTTACTCTTTTTGAGACTAGACACTTTAGTAATAGTGGTTTGCAATCTACAGACAGAGACGTAGTTCAGTATGTAAAGAAAGCAATGTGTGCAGTCGATGAGAATTATACTCGAAAGACAAAGGAGGCTGGGGAAGCAGCAAAGAATCATTTGAAAGGGGAGTTATGTAATGTGTCTTTTGAATACCAAGGCTCAGTAATGACAGATACTCATATCAGGGGAGCTAGTGATATAGACCTCTTAGTGCTTTGTGATAAATTCCAAGGTACAGAAATAACTAAGGTTAGAGGCGAGATAAAAAGTCCATCTAGATATTACACACTACAAGAACGATACCTCCTAGAGAAATATGTCCAGTCCTTTTCTTTATATCAAGGGGATAGTTTCAGTGATTTAGCTAATCTTAGGGCTGATATTGAAAGAATAATGAGGCAAACCTATGATATGTGTGATACAACGCATGCTAAAGCAGTAAAAATTAGGAATAAACATCTACATAGGGATGTTGATATTGTTACTGCGTCTTGGTTTCAATCCTTGGATTATGTTTTACATGATATGCCTAAAGAAGAACTAGGAATTAAGATATACAATAAAGATAAAGGATATGCGGAAGGACCAGATTATCCATTTTTGAGTATCTCAAAGATTAATTCAAGAAGTGCAGATACCAATGGACGCCTAAAGCGAATGATTCGTTTCTTGAAAAATGTAAGAACTGATTCGGAACAGGAAATTCCATTGACAAGCTTTGATATAAATGCTATATGCTATTCAATTCCTGTACGTGACTATATCTATCTCGATTATAAAGGTCTGGTTCATATTTTGTGGTCTACGATGTTCAATTTATGGTACGACCATCAGGAAGGACTGCTAAAATCTGTTGTTGGCGATGAATATGTTTTCCAAGGGAAGCCTGAAAAAGTAGAAGCATTAAAGAAGCTAAAGGATGAAGTGTATAAGATTAAAACTGATCTGGAGAAAGTATGAAACCAAGAGTCTTTATTGGTTCTTCTATGGAGGGACTAAAAGTTGCTGAACGAATTAAGAGGTATTTCTCTCCAGATTATGAGTGTTTTCTTTGGACGGATGATGTATTCAGAAATAATGAGTCCTTTCTGGAAACTCTTGTCAAATCTGCAAGTTTGTTTGATTTCGGATTTATGGTTTTCTCTGCAGATGATGAGGCTATTGTGCGAGATAAAAACTTTGAAACACCACGAGACAATATCCTCTTTGAATATGGTCTTTTTCTTGGAAGAGTGGGGCTAGACCGTGCGTTTGTTATTGCTGAAAACGCAGTTAAAATCCCAACAGATATGTTGGGTATCACACAAACACGCTACGAAGTAGAGAAAAATGAGCAGGGAGAAAAGATGGCGACAAATTCTTTGGAAAGAGGATTGGAAAAGCTGAAGAAACAAATTGATGAGAATCTGCATTTGGGACATCTAGGACTTCTTCCTTCGACAGTGATTGCAATTTCCTATTTTGAAGGATTTGTTAAATTGGCAGCCGAATGGATTATGAACAACACTCCTAACTTAGAATTAGAATTAGAAGATAGGAAGTATAAAGGGGGTACCCTCTACATTAAGATACCTGAAACTCTAGATGCCGATATTAAGAAAAGTGCCATGCTATTCTATAGAAAACAGGGACTTCATGAGGCAAAAATGACCACAGGGCATAGACACTATCCTATACATTTTGTTGCCAAAGAAGAAGATGATATTTTAGAAATCTATGATATGCCAACAATACTTAGTGGTATAGATAAAGCAATTGATATGTATTTCAGGATTGGCCACATTGGAAAGAGTAACCAACAGAAACTTGCGGAGGATAACGAAATGAGTAACTTCAGAAGAGTTCTTCAATTGCTAATAAATGAAGATGCTTTTTGTCGTGAGTGTGTAAGAATTATCTGACGATACTATTGGAAATAGAGGGTGCACAAAACTAGATTTTGACACACCTCTTGCACTTTGGAGAAGATTACACTGCTCGACTTTATCAAAGGAAGACCAAAAGCGACGCAGAAAGAGATGGCGATTCATATCGGTAAGTCGGAGCGCACTGTGAAAACGAAAACCGTCAAACTCTCTGAAAAGGGTGTATTGGAGCGTAAAGGAGGCCGTCGTAGTGGCTATTGGTTAGTTAATACTCAGGAGACGGGTGATTAGTTACATTAACCAATGAAAAACGGAACGACCTGAGAAATCAGGCCGCTCTATTGTTATTGGTTTAGTTGCTGTTGGACTTTCTCTTGTTCGGCAGAGAGTTGTTGCTGTCGGTAGAGTAGTTCGGCTTGCCTTTGGATAGCCATTTCGTAGTTGATGACTCGCTCTTTGAGTTGATTTATTTGGACTTCTGATCGGTGGGTGACAAAGATACTATCCAACAGTGCAAAAGAGTCATTGCTCACAGAGTGCTCCATTCTGAGTATTCGGTATCGAAGGGCGTAGTCCTTGAGACTTTGGTTAGTCTTATGCAAGTGGATATTCCAACTGAAAAAGCCAGTAACTAGAAGGACAAGTATTCCCCAGATAGCCCACTGAATCCACCGCTTAGCATCAAGTAAGAAGTACTTCTTGGTAATTGACGGAGTTTGAGTGCTTTGAGTTTCCTCTAACTTAGCAACCACTTCGTTGCTTGCCTTGGTGCTATTCGCAAACCCATTTTTGATTTCTGCGATGCGTTTTCCCAATACAATTGCAACCTTCGTAAGCTCCTTTTTCCACTTGATGTGGTCGTCTAAGACCAATTGTAAGGTTTTGGTCAAGGCTTGAAGTTCCTGTTCAAATACTTCTGTGGATGTTCCATTGGGTCTGCCCTCAAGATTTGCGACGGAAGTCTTGATTTCCTTGTTCTGTTGCTTGACCTCCTCGAGTAGGTCAAGTAATGTTCTAAATTCATCATTCATAACTTTCTTCCTTTTTTCTTTTTGTTTGCTTGATATCTTAGTTTTCGTTGCCAAATGGCTTCTGCTATTTCATCTGAAGTAGTGTAGGTGGTTGGAAATAAATCCACTGTTGCTGATTCCGAATAGTTTTCCGTTTCCTTCGGTTGCTCTGCTTGCTGTGCTACTATCTGTTTGAAGTGCTGATTGAGCTTTGAGTAGCTGCATGAGCGGTCAATCTTCGAACCACTAAAGGTGACACCGTCCTTCTCAAAGAGCACTCCCTCTATCAGATCGGTCTTCCCCTTGTGCTTGAAGTGGGTTGTAACTCCATGTTTACTCAGGGTGGCTATAAAACTCCTCCAGTCTTTGGCTCCACGAAGAGCGTGCATTATGGCATCATAAATCTCATATCTGACTTTGTCATTGCCTTTGAGCTGCTGTCGCTTAACCAGCTCTTTTCCTTTGCCAAAGGTCAGCCCAAACTCCTCCGTCAGATCCTTGCAAATGCGTGTGGAGCGGTACTTCTCATTGCGGTCATTAATGGTTTTGCCGTAGTTATCAATACGATTGAAGCAGATGTGTAGGTGCGGATGCTCACGATTGTAGTGGCGAACCATCAGGTACTGCGTGTCTCGCACGTCCATCCGCTTGAGGTACTCTTCAGCTATCTGTGTCATCAGGGCATTGCTAAGTTTATCCGCATCCTCTGGAGAAAAGCTGAGTATGATGTGGCATACCCGCTTCCTCACTCGGCTATTCATTGATGCTTGCAGATCAAAGTCTTGGGCAATGTCGGATGCAATGCTTTCTCTTACCCCTTCACCTTTCAGAATCACGGCTTCGCCCTCAGGTTTACTGAGGATATAACGAACAACTCCCGAAAAGGAAGTCCCCTTAATTATCTTCGCAATCATGGCTTTAACTCCTTAAGGTGTTGGGTAATTAGTTCTCTCAGCCTTTCCAGTTCTTCAGGAAGAACCCTTATCCCATAAGTATTCAGACTACGAGCTATCTGATTGATATTATTTGCCATCCCTGTCAGTTGGCGAATCTCGTGCATCTGTTCGGGCGTGATGCGTGCCTGAATCTTAGCATCGGCAATCAGCATGCGTAAGAACTCATTCCGATTCACCCCTGCTTCGGCTGCTCTCCGCTTCAAGGTGTAGTACTCAATCGTATTCAGTTTCAACTGAACTGGATATCTCCTTTTCTCTGAGGGTTGTTTCGTTGGTCGCCCTCCTCTATTTTTAGTCATATTCTTTTCAATTGTCGTTGTGTTAAAATTTTGATTCGAACAGAAATTACTCTGAGTTCGATCTCGAACAACTTTTAGTTCGAACGTGAATCTCTCCGATAGGCAAGTCCTTTTTCTGCTTATCTAAATGGAGACCATCGGGATTAAATTGGCTCCGCCTTGGGGGTGGCAAGTGAGGTTTTGGGTATGCCAAAACACAAACTTGCTACCCTACAATTTGAAGCCCCTCTTACGTGGGGTAGGCTTTGCCTCAAGAGATTCTTTTCCGCCCTTTTGATAGAGATTTTCAACCTCTTTAGTGAGTGTTAGGTTGTTAAGAGGCTCTATTTTGGGTTCGATTTGGAGTAGATAATCAGCGATGTCATACCCCGCTTTGAGGTCTTTTGCGGAAGCGGTTTTCTCCAAATAATCAAAGAGACGAACCTCAAAGCCAATCTTTCTCATCATGGTCATTTTCTCTTGCCAATAGTCGGTTGCACCGAGATCGGGGAAAAGAACTATCTGTCTTTTCATAAGCGGAGTAAGTGTATCAGCCCTAAAACATCCATTCTTGCCTCCCGTAGCAATCCAGAGATATTGAGGTAGGTAAAAAGAAGCAATCAGAGCAGTCTTCTCACTTTCCACTATTGCGATGGGCTTCTGCTTTTCTTTAGAGAGAAGATGCTCCCCAAAGAAACATTGTCTCAGATTGAAGTGTGGGATGCGTAGCAGACTGTGTACCCAAGTGACATGATTGAATGGGGTCTTTACCCGCTTACCAGTTTTTGGATTGTAGAGCATGACTTTACCTGTTCGGATTTGATTATGCGTATCAATTTGCCAAAATATAGTCGCCCCATCCCAGTGCTTTGAAGTCCCAATGTGATAGAGTCGCATTAGGTTCGTTGCCCTTTCAGTTCCCAATTGATGAGCCAAGAAGATGTAAAGATTGTTTTGCTCATAACTCTGTAGGCTCTGCTCCATCAGGTCTCGGTCGATATAGGAGGGAGGTGTTATTGCTTTGGTGCTTTTAATCAAGCGGTAGGCGTCAGAGTTGAAAAGCCCTTTCTTCTCTTCTGGATTGTCTGCGAAGTATTCCTTAGGTGTGTAGTGGTAGCTGCAACTATGTTCGTGGTCGCATCGCCCCACATGGTTAGGAAATTGAATCTTGCCCTCTGTGTCAATATATCGAGCAAAGCACTTTGGGCGTTCGCAAGCAGGGCAAGTATGTCTTGTGTTGCTCCCTTTGTAGGGTTCAAGCATAAATCTATAGTCACTCATTTTATTCTGAATTATCTCGCACTATCCACACTTTGCACACTTTCAACTCCCGAAATGCGGATAATGTGGAAAGTGCGCGGGTTATACATTTATTTTCTTGTACAGTCCGTGTCTCTCTTTGGTGAAAAGGGTGCCGATATTTCGGCTGAGAAAGTCCTTTATGGCTCTTTCTTTAAAGCCCAGACGATCACCAATCTGTAAGGCTTCGGCTGTATGAAATCTTGATGGTAGTTCAATCAGTAGTTGTCGCTGTTGCTGATTGAGCTGATTGCACTCCATGACCACCTGCACTTGCTGAGCCATTGAACGAAAGTATTCTGTGAGTGCAATAGCTCTTTCTACAGAAGTTGCATCTATGCTTTGTTTGTCCGCCTCCTGACAGCTCCATCTGGCAAGCTGTATGATGAGACAAAAGCGGATGATGTAGATTTCAAGCTTACAATAGATTCCCACAAGTGTTTCATTCGCTTCAGTATCGCATATTCGGGCGTGCTCTTCTTGCCATGCATAGGAGCCTGCTTTTTGCTTCGAAGGAGAATGGGACAATATGTGGAGTAACTTCCCCTTCACTATCTAATGGACAATCAATCTCAACAAGGGTGCGGATAATGTCCGACCACTCCTGTTCCGTATTCTCTGGCAGTTCATTTCTACTCCATCGTGCTTTCAGCTGGATGTTGGGCATGACAAAAAGGATGCGATCTATGAACCCATTATTGGAGCGTTCGCCTTTGGCTAACTCACCAAGAATATTCTTCTGAATTGTTCCGACGACAGAGATATAAGGTCTCTTGATAAAGATTGAGTTTCGGCTGCCTTTGCGGTCATTAATGGTCGCTTTAGCACTGAATACAGAGAGCCAGAACTGCTCTTCAGAACCACTATTGTAGCGATTGAAGTTCTTAAATCACGTGGATAACTCATCTACCCAGAGGCAAAGTCCTCTCTTATTTTGTGCATGTATCAGACTTAGTCCTTCGGGAGCGATGTCTGAGACCAGAAATCTCTTGCGAATAGGCTCTTCGGGTTGTTCTGTGATACCACTATCAGTCCTTTCCTTACGAGACATTTGCATCACCTTTTCATACTCTGCGTAAGCAAGGTCATAGGCTTTGTTTGCCTTGTAGTCAAGCTCCAAAAATGGTTGCATCGCAAAACTGAGTGGATGGCTCTTATTCGTTCCAGGTCTTCCTACCAAAGCCATGTAGAGTATAGGACTCTCTTGCCAGCCCCTTTTGAGCTGGGCAAGATGAGTATTCCCAATGCCAACGGCAATTGCTACCAGCATAGCGGAAGCGATGTAGTCAATTGGGAAGCCTTGACACTTGTGTACTTCGGCAATGATTTTCTCAATCTTTGCAGGGAAGATCTCTACGGGAAAAGAGGAGTCAGAGAATGATAGCCCCAACTCTTTAGCCTTGTCAAGGAGGAACTCTGGTATGATGGTCTGTTCTTCCATGCCCCATCATTACTTGATTGATTTAGGCTTATTACGGACATTAGCCCGCATCATAGCTAACATTTCTTCTGATGAAATGGGCTGTGAAACTGCTTTTCGTCCGCTCTCAATCCACTGAATCAGCTCCTCTTTGTAGAAATAGAGCTTCTTTCCTCTCTTGTAAGAAGGGATAGCCCCCTTACGAACAAGGGCATAAATGGTAGGTTTGGCTTTTTGAAGGACTTCGCACGCCTCATCCATACCGATAAGTGTCTTTTCACTTGGCTTAGATGATTGCAGTGCGGAGACCATCTCCGTAAGAGTTGAGACCTGCTCGGTCAGTTCGCTTACCGCTTTCGGTAGCTCGTCAAATGAAATCTTCTTTTCCATATACTTACTAATAATTTGTGCGAGTTACCCCGCGTTGTTAATTATTTGCAAGCAAAGGAAATGGGTGTTCTAATGGTAACCAAGCCCACCACCAAGTAACTTATGGATAACTTTCAGAAGGGCTGAAGTGCTTTTCATTGATGATATTTTCTTGAAGAGGGATCAGGTTTTTGCTTTCTGAATTGGTTAGTTTGCGTTGTATGGTGCCGACTTCAACATCATATAACGCTTTTGGGAATGTCTTTTTGAGAAAAAGGGCAGTCTCCTTTCGTGGTATTTTGAATGGTTGGGCGATATTCCACCCGAAGTGCATTAGGTCGATTGTCTTTAGCTCAGAGGAGATAGTGACGGATAGTGCTTCATCTTGATTCCATCGTGAAGTGAGAAATAGCCGTAGCTCCTCACATAGCGTTTTGAGCTCTGCTTCTGAAATATAGGGAGTTAATGTTTTCTGAGAGTAGATGATAATAGCATTAACTCTCTCTTGCTCTTCCTGGAGACGAAGTTCAAGTGTATTCTTTTTGTACTCAGAATAGTTAAAGGAGGACTCGGAAGAAGGCTTGACTGGCTCCGTGTCTTCCGACACTACTTCTGCGACAAGAGAAGGTGCTTGGGGCACGGTCTCTTGTCGTGGCTTTAGAAATAGTTGTATGACCTCATAGAGCAAGCTACGAATCAATAAAAAGCCAGCATACAGTATCAGTAGGCTAAAGATAAAGGTAATTATCGAGGTAAAACGATCAGCACCACATATTAGCACTTGATGCCTTGCATAGGCACTGAGTAATAGGCTGACCCCCATAATGGTCAAAAATAGGATATGTTGTTCTTGTTTGTAATTATTCATGCTTATTTCTGTCATTTTTTTTGCAAACATAAATAACTATTGATGACCAATCAGTAGATGAGGAAGTATAGGGAACTATCGGGAAATTCAGGGAACTTTCTTTGTCCTTGACACAGTTTCTGCCATTTATCGGAATGAAAATACGTCATTTGCCGGAATGAAAACCTGATATTTGCCGGAATGGAAATGCGTCATTTGACGGAATAACTATCGTAACTATTTGTTAATCAGTAAATGTCTGTGTATATTTGCGAAGGCGATTATTTGGTTTTTCATTCGTGAATAGTATGTATAGAAATAGGATAGCAGATCAACTTCTAAGTGACCAATTAGAAGCGGCAGGAGTGGTACTAATACAAGGTCCCAAGTGGTGTGGTAAGACCACAACGGCTAAGCAACAAGCCAAGAGCGTCCTTTATATGGACGACCCACGGACTCGGGAGGCTAATATTATTCTCTCAGAGTCGGAGCCATTGATGTTATTTCAAGGAGAGACGCCGAGATTGATTGATGAGTGGCAATTAGCCCCAAAACTATGGGATGCTGCTCGCTTTGAAGTAAGCCAGAGAGGATTGCCAGGTCAGCTTATCTTTACTGGGTCTGCAGTGCCACCAAACACTTCGGAAATAACCCACTCAGGAACAGGGCGGTTTGCTTGGCTGACCATGCGACCGATGAGCCTTTGGGAGTCAGAGGATTCCACTGGGGCAGTGAGCTTGGGTGAACTATTCCAAGGAAAAGAGGTGAAAGCAGCAGTGGCCAAAGACCATTCATTGGCACAATTGGCATACTTACTTTGTAGGGGTGGGTGGCCAGGCTCGCTAAACTTATCAGAAAAGGCCGCACTACTTCAGGCTAATAACTATGTAGATGCCGTAGTCAATAGTGATATCTCAAGAGTCGATGGGGTCAATCGTGATGCGGTTTTTGCCCAAAGGTTACTTCGTTCGTATGCAAGGCATCAAGGCACCCAAGCCCCAATATCTACTATCTACCAAGATTTGTCAAGCAACCACTTGGTAACCATGACAGAATAGACCATCTCCTCGTATCTACTTGCATTGAAGCAAATTTTTGTGATTGAAGATATGCCTGCATGGAGTCCAAACTTGAGGTCCAAAACGACTATTCGCACTTCAGATACCCGATACTTTGTCGATCCATCTATTGCGACATCAGCATTAGGGGTAGGACCGAATGACTTGATTAAGGATCTCAATACATTTGGGTTGCTCTTCGAAACGATGGCAGTAAGAGACCTGAGAGTCTATGCTGATGCACTTGATGGTCAGGTGTACCACTATCGAGATAGAAATGGTCTTGAGTGCGATGCGGTACTGCATCTTAGAAATGGTCACTATGGACTTATAGAGATAAAACTTGGCGGAGATACTTTGATAGAAAAAGGGGCAGAGACCCTTAAGAAACTCGCAAGCAAGATAGACACAGATAAGATGCCCGCCCCTTCATTTTTGATGGTTTTAACTGGAACTGGCACCTATAGCTATCAGAGAAATGATGGAGTCATGGTCGTTCCTCTAAGTGCCCTAAAAAACTAACACAATCTCGAGTGTTATTCTGGTTGTGAATAAAGTGTAACCTATCATTAAATATAGATATCAATTTCACCTGCATATGCTATGAACCCTACACTCAGTTAGCATTAGAGTCTTCTTATTAATTCCAATGCAAGCGAAGCCATTTAGAATACTTGGCAGAGGCTTCTGACGAGTATATGCTTGAGAAGGAAGTCGCTCAACGCATTATTGATGAGGTCACTGAAGCAATGATGGGGGCGAACGTTAGCCACAAAGCTAAGTATCCCAACTCGTGAGATACTTAGCTTTGTGAGTCGCTTCAATGAGAATGAAACGAAAAATTGTTCGCTCTTCAAGATTTGATGCACTTTAGTTTTTCTTAGCACCCTTAGAATCAGTTCTATTACTTCGAACATGCTCTCGAACAGTAATGGTTTTACCATTCACTTTTCTTTCGTGTTCGGGAATTCTATTGTACTTTTTGCCATTAGAATCTTTAGCCATAATACTCCTCCTTTCCTATTACAAATTATTTCAACCATCCAAGTGAAATCTACTCTTGGCTACAACTTCTTTTTGGCGGTGTAGTAGCCAGACAACCAGAAGTAAAACAAAAAATGTTGTCGGATCCCTTTGTCTATTTAATTTCAAAATACATGCCATCAATATATAATGTCAGTATTGTCAGATATTTGCATTTGTTTTGGACAAAATGACTTACTTAATTTTTTTGTTATCCATGATATGATTTGTCGAATTTACTTTACTTCAGGGAGATTTTGTGGGTGGTTTCGCGTTTCTTGGCGTTGATGAGGTCGGCATAGATTTGGGTGGTGGAGACATTCTTGTGGGTCAGCATTTTGGAGACGGTGTAGATGTCTGTTCCCATAGAGAGCTGGAGTACTGCGTAGGTGTGACGGAAGCAGTAAAAGGTAATATGTTTGGTGATACCAGCTGCCTCAATCCACCTCTTTAGAGGGTAATTGGTCATGCTTCGCTCTAACCCCTTAAAGACCTTTCCTGTGCTTGGTTCTCCGCAAAGTTCGTATGCTTCATAGCTGATAGGGAGGGTTGCTCCCGTCTCAGTCTTTTGGGTCTTGATGCGGATGCAATAGCCATCATCTGGAGCCAGCTCTATGTGGTGCCATTTCAAGTTCAGTATATCACTGATACGTAACCCAGTAAGGTAAATCCTTGATGTGCTGTCTCTAGGATCTCTTGAACAAACCTCTAGAGCTCGAATAATACCCCCATTATACCTGTGCCCATAGAATACATGCCTTTTGAGTATATTTGTTTCGGCTTGTAAATAATTGTAAATAATACGTGTATGGCACTGAATCAGACAAATAAGTTGGTGTGGATTGTAGAGACCATCAGCAGGGCAGGAAAGATTTCTTTTGAGGAATTGAACCGCAAGTGGATGGACAACGAAGATTTGAGCTATGGTGAAGAGATGCTTAAGCGAACCTTCCATAAGTGGCGTAATAATATCCTCGACACGTTTGGACTCCTTATAGAATGTGAAAAGGGTGGGCAATACCGATATTACATCAGTAACATGGAGGAGCTGCGTCAAGGGAGCATTGAGAAGTGGCTACTCAGCACCTACTCAATTAGTAATTCACTTCAGAGCAGTAAGTCCATCAAAGAAAGGATACTGATAGAGGATATCCCTTCAGGAGTGAAGTATCTCGAACCTATCATTGATGCCATGAAGCGTGATAGGCTTATCCACATTACTTATTACAATTATTGGCGGGATGACAGTCGCGAGCATTATCTTATGCCGCTATGCGTAAAGCTTTTCCGCCAACGTTGGTACTTGGTGGGCAAAGTTTGGGCGACAGGCTTTATCACTATATATAGTCTGGATAGAATAGAGGACTTTCGTCTTTCCTCTCATACTTTTGGGTATCCCAGAGACTTTGACCCTCAAACTTTCTTTGAGGGTTGCTATGGTGTCATCGCTGGTTCAGACGTTGAAGTTGAACATGTAGTGCTAAAAGTTTCTTCAAGCCAAGCCAATTATCTCCGAGATCTCCCTCTTCATTATTCCCAACAAGAAAAAGAACGGAATGATGAGTATAGTATCTTTGAACTATACGTCCGCCCCACCTTCGACTTCCAACAAGAAATACTTTGGAATGGCGACGACATGGAAGTCCTCCAACCCCTAAGGCTACGCCAAGAGATAGCCGAAAGAATTCATTCTATGCACAACCTTTACGAAGAGCGCAAATAGAAATTATTTAATTGAGTACTAATATAGAAATTATGAAAGCAACAATTTCACTTAGAGAATACCTGAATAAGGGAAAATCTTTCGTGATTCCCAATTATCAGAGAGGATATATTTGGGGAAAGGAAAGAGAAGGAGGCGGAAAAGACTCTGTGACCTACATGATGGATTCATTAATTGGCGGATATGAGGATGGCAAAAAAGAAGTATTTATCCAAGGCGTTACAGTTTCCACGAGCAATACAGATATTATTCTGATTGACGGACAGCAACGCACCACCTTCTTCTATCTACTTCTGAAAAGTCTGGGGTATGACGGAAAACCTAACTTTGTCATAAAATACGATGTGCGAAAAGAGTCTGACGATTTTCTTTCTAATTTACCAAATGGTGACTTACTGGCAGACATCAAGGAAGAAGAAAATGAGGAGTTTCAGGACAAGTATTATTTCAAGAAGACACTGAGGATAGTAAACACTAAGATTAAAGAGAAGGATATAGATCGAAATGACTTTTTGGAATACCTTTTGGACAATGTAATGTTTCTCTACATTAACATTCCAGAGGATAAGGCCGTTACAGTCTTTACGATGATGAATGGTAATAAAGCCATAATGAAGCCGCAGGAGCTGATAAAGGCTGAGTTGCTACGCTTGTCGTCATTAAATGAGTCTTCACTGGAGGTGATTACTGAACAATTTGCCATTGAATGGGAGCATAATATGCTTAGGAGCAGGTATGCCCGCGAGTGGGATAAGTGGTTACAATGGTGGAATAGGGAAGATGTCCGTACTTTATTTAATACAGAAAAAGTAATGGGACTACTAATTCCCACCTACTTTAACGCACAGAAAAAACAAAATGATACGATGCTCTCTTTTTCCGGATTTAAGGAATTATTATTGGCAAATACCAAAAGTGCTAAGGAAACTTTTGACGGATTGCGCAGACTACAGAAACGCTTTGAGGATGCTTTTAATACACCGAAGGTATATAATCAAGTGGGGGCAATACTTAGGGTAATAAGTTCCGCTGATGGGGATAAGTTTGTGAAATGGTATTTTACCGGAGATAAACATTCTCCTGATGCTCTAAGCCGGTACTATAGTTTAGCCTTTATTGGCACAACTCACAATGAGATTACAGAAACAAATTCCGAAGCAATCGAAGCAATCGAAGCAATAACAGAAAAGTATCACAAATGTAAACATACTCTGGAAAGCAATAATCTCTACGAGGAAAATACTGAGGAGGCTTTTCGCCTTCTACTTCGTTTGAATATCGATGAAGACAATAAGCAGGCTAATGGGGCAGGGAGAAAGTTTGACTTTTCTATCTGGAGCGAGACTGTTCGTAGTCGCTCCTTAGAGCATATATACCCCCAGTCAAAGGTGTATCACAAAACGAATGAGGGAGATAAGTATTTCTACAAAAATGGGTTAAACGAAACTATTGAGACTATAGATGCTGAGGAAATTCAGAGCTGTAAAGATAATGATGGGATCTGTACATTTGAAGATGGCACTAACTCTATCGGCAACTTGGTTCTCCTCTATGTTGATGAAAACTCTGCATTTAGTAACAGTTCATTTGAGGAGAAGAAGAACATGTTTTTTAAGAAACCAGATAACGGGAAAGTGATCAAAGAATTATTCAAGAGCCGACATTTATTACATACGATATACAAATTCGCCAACTCCAAGTGGACAGCAAAAGAGATCAAACAAAATAAAGACAATACTCTCAAAGAATTCGAGAATTACTATTCTAAATACCTAAAGCCAAATGAAACTCAAAAATAAAATAAACTTTGTAACTGGTGAGAATTACACACTCTCAGAACTATTCTCTGGTAATTACCGCATTATTATTCCTGACCTGCAACGAGACTATTGCTGGGGCGATAAAACGCATACTGATCAAAAGATAGAATTGGTTAGTGGGTTTCTCGATTCGTTGATTGAACAATTCACGTCATCAGAAATCTCAAAGTTAAACTTAGGGCTAATTTACGGCTACGAAATCCCCCAAAGCCATATACAATTGTGCGACGGTCAGCAACGGTTGACGACCCTCTATCTTCTCATAGGTATGCTACACAAGAAGACTAATGGCTTTCGTCGTTATCTCATTTCGGACTTCGAATATGAAAACGATGACAAAGAACCATACTTGAACTATGCCATCCGCGAGAGTTCGCTCTACTTTCTCAGTGACTTAGTTTGTCAGTTCTTTATTGATAAACGAGAAATGAAGGTAGAAGATATTAGAAAAGCCGATTGGTATTTCCATGACTACGACCTTGATCCGAGCATTCAGAGTATGCTCAATGCTCTTTCAATAATGGAGATGACCCTTGCCGATAAAGATGAAGAATGGATCCAAACCTTTGGAAAATGGCTAACTCAACAGCTGAGTTTTATGTATGTTGACATGGGAGACCGAAGAAACGGAGAGGAAACATTTGTAGTCATCAATACGACTGGTGAGCCATTATCTGCTACTCAAAACCTCAAACCACTTATTATTCATGCTAACAGAAATGAAGAGGATGTTTCAAAAAAATGGGAAGATATAGAGACGTGGTTCTGGCAGCATCGTTCGAACGGTAATGATACAGCGGAAGCGGGCTTTAATGAGTTCTTGAGGTGGGTGACTATGCTTCATGCTGAGGAAGAAGAGTTAAAACTAATTTTGTCGGAAGGAACATATACTTTCCCAATTGAGAAGATTACTTTTTCTGAGATTTATGAATATTGGGAGATTGTAAAACGCTTATCTGAAAATGAGTTATTTCTACCACAAAACTATCTGTCACCTTCTAAAGGCCAAAATGGTAAAACAAAAAGCATTTCGCAAATTGGCAGTTTCAAGCTTTTGCCCTTAATCGCATACTGTAAGCAGTGGAATATAGCCGAAATTGAGGATAGGAATCTCTTGCGACTTTATCACTTTGTAGGAAATCTATCCCGCGTGGAAAATGTGGGTAAGGCGGTTAATGAACTGGTTGGAGATGTGATAACTATTTCAAAGACCTGGAAGGATATTATAGAATTGGTCGATGACAGTGATAATAAAAAGCTGTCTGATACGATTCTATCCGAAGAAGAAAAAAGAAAGCTAAATATTCTGAAGGATAAGCCCTCGGAAAGAGAAAAGATAGAGGAGGCTTTTTGGGAAGCTCAAAAACATCCCATTTGGTCAGGAGAGATATTGCCACTTATAGAATGGTCTATGGAAAGTGAACAGTTCTGCGTAGATAAGTTCATTGACTATATGAATAGCTTCAACGCTACTTTTGAGGGAGATTGTGATGGAAGTATAGATAAGGTAAGGCGTGCTTTACTCACTAGAGGTTTGAAAGATTACCCTAGGATATTCAGAGGAAATTTTAATTATTCATTTGGGTGGGAATGGAGTGATTGGAAAGACCTTATCAACGACAATAAAGTTGCCTTTAAGAGTTTCTTTGATGAGCTGATACAGGGTAAGACCTTGGAAGATATGATCAATAATTATAATCCATCTGGGGAATGGGCAGAGTTTGTTCACAAAGAGTATCTTTTGTCATATTGCGAACGCAAGAATATCCAAAAAGATGATGATGGTAGCTGGATATTAGTGAAAGGCACGTATGCTACATCTTATTGTCGGCCACAAACACGCCACCTTTGGGCTTACTTGGACATGTTTAGTGCTGAACTGTTCCCCAACTGGGAAATATCGTTTTGGAATGGTGGGCGCGGGGATGTTGGGTGCGTGTTCGTTCAAAATGAATCTGAGAATTTGGTCTTCGATATTTTCTATGAGACCAAAGAGGATAATCATGTCTGGAATATCACATTTTTCAAGAGAAATGATGAAGTTAAGCATTCGCTTGAGAAATATATAGATGCAACAAGATGGTCTTGGAATGGCGATCGGTATGAAACCAATGTTGACTTTTCACCTAAAGGGAGCTATGACCACCCAAACGTTCTTGAGTTTCTACAAGATATGATAGCAAAAACCACAAATCAGTTTGAGTAATTCAGCTGCTCAACTTATAGTTTTATCATCCAAGAGGGGCTATGTCCATATTTGGCATAGCTCCTCTTTATGTTTGCGGTAGTCATTCTAATGTAGTAATTATGGATTGTATGTTAATGGAAGATAGAATCGCCTTTGAAGATGAGGTAAGAAGCTTATACAATCAACCTCGTATCAAGAATATTGAGTGTAATATCCTTAAGCTATATCAAGAGTGTGAAAGAAGAAATGATAGGCGTGAAAGGAACGGATTTGCAATAAGGCAACTGCTCAACATCCGTAAATATTTTCTGGAGGAGGATTTCCAACTAAATGAAGTGAGTAGGCAACTATTGGTGGAATTTAATAGTGCCTTAAAGACTCAGTTGGAAGAGATGTGGAAGCAAACGATTGCACTCGGAGAGAAAGCAGTATATCGCAGTCCTTTCCCTGATACAGAGGCGATAGGGAAGTGTTTCTTGGGGTACAACTACTCAAGGATACATCCTGTACAGACGGTGCGAGCCAAAAAGATGTGGGATATACTTAATGGCTGCCTTGCCACTTTTGAGCCCCTGTATGATGATGGTGTAACCCACTGCGTTAGGGTATGCTCATCGGGTGATGGGTTAGAATACCATTCTTGTAATCAAGTACTATATCTCGGTGAGGAAGTCTATAATTGGAATGAAGGATTAGACGAGGAGTACACAAAGGACCTTCACCTTATTTATGCGTTTCACAACCTATGGGAGCATATGCATTTCTCTATCTTTGACCTACTTTGGGTTAGAGACTTTAGTGTGGAGTTATTTGTAGAGAGTTGTTATACCACATACTCCGGTGAATACGATGACCTCGACTGGAGTAAATATGATTTTTACAATTAGAATACACCTCCCAACCACATTAAATCTATACGCCATAATTTCAATAGCAATTCTTTGTTTTGTCTAAAGAGCCTAATGTAGATAGGTAAGGCGTATAGGTCATTCGAAAGAATACTTTTCGATGACTTCCTTGAACTCCCCAGGATAGTTTGCTTTCAGATAAGCCATTTGGTAAGCGATCCAGGTGTAACAAACGGCATGTGATTTATTGAAAGCGAAGGTAGCGTTTCCCTCAATCGCATCCCAAATTTTTTCAAGAGACTGCTCAGAATACCCATTTTGGAGCCCTCCTTCGATAAATTGAGCTTTTAAAGTAGGAATTAAATCGATTAGTTTTTTACCTACCACCCTCTTTAGTAATTTTTTACCTACCACCCTCCTTAGTAAATCACTCTCGATAACTGTGAAGTTAGAGACTAAGCGTGAAATCAGCATTATTTGCTCTTGGTACACAATCACTCCGTATGTATTGTGTAGATATTTTTCCAGTTCGGGGACGTCGTATCCTATAGGAGCCTTGCTGTTTTTCCGTTGAATGACGGTTGAAATTTTATCGATCGAGCCTGAACGATATAAGCTATTCAATGCCATTAAATCCTCGAAGCACATGGGGTGGAAATCAATGAGAAGTTCGCGTATATCTTCCTCTTCGAACTGGAATATATCATCAGTCATCCCATTTTGGAACAATTCGAATGTCTTTGTATCATCCATGGGAATCCGTTCAATATCTACGCTTTCGCCCTTGCATTCTTTTATTTTCTGTATGGTATCCTTTAATACCGACAAGGGTTCCATTTCCAAGAAGTCGAACTCCCCATTACGTGGATAGTACTCTTTACCATACTCTTGTTGTATCCAATCTATGACGTGGTCTCTGCCTTCCGAATCAAAATCCAATGCAAAATATGGGATTGCTGCACCTTCTGGGTTAATGAATCGTTCGAATAACAAATCATACTTCAATGGGTCTATTTTAGTGATACCCAAGCAATAATTTACCATACTTCCAGCCGCAGTACCACGTCCGGGACCTACATGCACATCGAGTATAGTCTGTGCTACAGTGACCACTTCATGCAAGAAGAGGAATAGGTCCGATGCTTCACGTTGTTCAATGATGTGCAATTCGAAATTCAATCTATCAGAAACTTCGTTGGGAAGAGGATGTCCGTAAAGATCTTTAGCCTTAGAAAATGACAAACTTCTAAGATAATCGTGTCCTTTGTCTTTAATGGTAGCAAACATATTTTCTTTGTCTGTAATAGTAATGTCTCGTGAGCTTATCCTTCATGGTTATAGTACTCATTATTTTGAAGTATACGAATTAATTTGTACACTTTTTTATCGGACACCAATAATTTTAAACTTCGATTTGAATTGGGGACTTGGGTAATACTTCAAAACTCTCTCCCATCAAAGCACAATTAATAAAGGTTGTTCCGTTCTCTTCTCTTATGCCATAGTCTTCGTGCATGTGCCCGAAGATGTGAAATTTCGGCTTTTGCTCCTTTACTAGATTTAATAGAGTCTGACTTCCGTAATGTCCATATCGTTCTGAGTAATCTAGAATTCCAAATGGCGGTTGGTGGGAAATCAATATATCTGTGCCGTAGATGGTTTCAAGTTCAGGCATTGGTTCACTATTATCATGTCTCTCTACAAAAAAGGGAATCCCATAGACCTTTATCCCATGAATAGTAACACTTGAATAGTTGAGATAGTGGCAGTTTGAAGGCAATCCCTTTAGCTTCCCATTAAATAGAGCTTCATCATGATTCCCACAAATAAACACTTTATGCTTGTGAGATAGGGCGGTAAACCACTCTAAGAAGTCTGTGGCTTCCTCCTTTGTTCCAATCATAGAGAAATCACCTGCGTGAATCAGTAAGTCAGCATCTGGGAGCTTTCCCATACGCCAATGCATTCCATGCGTATCACTCATTACTAATACTTTCACTGTTTACTCATAAATTATTCAATCATCCCTTTATTCCTTAGAGGATAAAGGGATGATTGAAGATTTGTCAATTTCTCTTATTCCAAGTTCTACCATCGTTCTTCGAGAAGAAAAGGCCTTTAGTGGTTTGAGCAAGTACTTCCTTTCCTGCATCAGTAAGATCTGTGAATTCACCGACATTGGTAGCTCCACTAAATCGGGTATTCCAAGTTCTACCATCATTTGTGGAAAACTCTAACTTTTTAGAGTCCTTCGGAGAAATTCTTAGCATCTCTTTTCTTCTTACAATCATCTGTGACATAATTGTTATTTTTGTTTGTTGGCTTGCAAAATGTGGGGAAGCCATATCCCACGTTTATCTACATCACAAAGGTAATAGCCACCTATGCCAATTGTGGGCACACGGTTATTAGAAACTCACTCTCTTGAATATTAGTAATTTGTAAAGTTTTTATTGGGATACTTGCTATTCCCTTTGGCAGGGAACCAAAGGAGGAGGTAGGAGGCTTTTAGTCACAAAGCTAAGTATCCTAAACCGCGAGATACTTAGCTTTGTGAATTGCTTTGATGGGCAGCTTTCTTAATGCTTACTTTAGGGAGATTTTGTGGGTGGTTTCGCGTTTCTTGGCATTGATGAGGTCGGCATAGATTTGGGTGGTGGAGACATTCTTGTGGGTCAGCATTTTGGAGACGGTGTAGATGTCTGTTCCCATGGAGAGCTGGAGTACAGCGTAGGTGTGACGGAAGCAGTGAAAGGTAATATGTTTGGTGATACCAGCTGCCTCAATCCACCTCTTTAGAGGGTAATTGGTCATGCTTCGCTCTAACCCCTTAAAGACCTTTCCTGTGCTTGGTTCTCCGCAAAGTTCGTATGCTTCATAGCTGATAGGGAGGGTTGCTTCCGTCTCAGTCTTTTGGGTCTTGATGCGGATGCAATAGCCATCATCTGGAGCCAGCTCTATGTGGTGCCATTTCAAGTTCAGTATATCACTGATGCGTAAACCCGTGAGGCAAGCAAAAAGTGAAGCTCGCTTAAGTACTTCGTGGTCACACGGAGTCTGAGCCAGACGCTTCAGTTCGTCAAGAGTGAGGTACTCTTTCTTGACCTCTTGGGGTTCAATCTTGTCCAAAAAGTCATTGACATTTTCCTTGATGAGCTTGTCTCTGTAGGCAGTCTTCAGCAACCCTCTAAAGGTCGAATAATACCCCGAAGCTGAGTTTACTGATATTTTGCCCTTGCGTTGCAGTTTATTGGCATTGAGCAGATACTCTCTAAAGTCTTGGCAGAGCTCCACAGTGATATCGCCAAAAGTGCAGCGCCCCTGCACGAAGTTGTAGAAGTGCTTATAGACGATGTCCCACTTCTCATCCTTTTTCTTGCACATCTCTTTGAAGTAGGCGAGGAAGTCCTTCTTCATCTTGTGGTGGTCGAGGAAGTCAAACTGCTCATTGATGAGCGACTGCATGCGAATACCACGGATGGCTTCTGCTTTGTAGAGCATGTCTCGGTTGAACTGTCGCTCCAGTTCGTTCTTTGGCTTCTCAAAGATATAGATACCAAGATACTCTCTTCGCATCATCTTCATTGTTTCGGGATTTCTGACTCCTGGATAGTAGTCCAAATAGAGTGAAATCTTACCATTCGGGTAAACTCTCTGTCTCAATGTTACTTTAACACATGTATGGTTGTTCATTCGTTCTAATATTTAATGGGTTATACATATTCTTCCCTCGTATGCTCTACTCGCACAAGTGTGAGAATAGAATCTCGTGGAGACTTTCTGTGCTGTGAACTCTGCTCCGCAGTGCTCACAGATTTTCTTGATAGGTATCTTACTTCCTGCCATAATTAATCGTTATTTCGCCTTTTTTTTGTTATCTCATCATACTCCATATTCAACCATATTCAACTTTGTCCAGCACCTCGGTCGGACAAAAGTGGGTGGAGTAGGTGTGCGGTACAATAGCGGTACAAAAATGGGCTTAAAAACGACTAAAATCGATAACTAACGAGTGTCTTGGATAAAACAAAAGGCACTCAAATAGAGTGCCTTAGTGATGGTTTGTGATGGATGGTAAGTAGTCCTTACTTGCCGATGCAGAAGTTGGCGAAGATGGAGGTGAGGAGGTCGTCAGTGGTGACTTCGCCGATAACAGAGCCTAGGTGGGCTGTAGCTGCTCTTAGGTCTTGGGAAAGGAGGTCGCCACTTAACCCTAGTTGGATGCCATTCTCTACTGAGCTAAGTGCTTCAGCTGCGCTGTTAAGTACGGTAGCCTGACGGATATTGATAACCATGAGTTGGTTGTCGGCTACCTCAAGGTCGTTAAAATGGTTGTGTAGATACTGCTGTACAGCCTCTATCCCTTCTTCGCTGTGTGCCGAAATTTCTAGGGGGTGGGAGTATCCTTTCTCTTGCAACCAAGTATTTATCTTGGCTACTTGCGCTGGTTGCGCAATGTCTATCTTATTGATAATTGGTTGGATGCGCCCTATTTCCACTTCGCTATTAAGCGCTGCTCGCGTCTCATCCCATCGCTCAGCCGTGTCTGTAGCATCCAAAAGCCATAGGGCTAGTTCGGCTGAAGCCGCTTTCTGAAGTGCTCTTCCAATGCCTATATTCTCAATGGTGTCTTCAGTTTCTCTAAGACCAGCCGTATCAATTAGTCTGAATTGCTGCCCTTCAATATACAGGGTATCCTCTATAGTATCTCTCGTAGTGCCGTGGATATCAGATACTATAGCTTTCTCTTCCCTCAGTAGACCATTTAGGAGTGTGGACTTACCCGCATTCGTGGCTCCTACAATGGCAATTGGAATACCATTCTTTATGACCTCGCTTTTTGAGTAGCTATCTGCTAGTCGCTTTACCTCCTGCTTCATTCTCTGGCAGTCTTTCAGAAGCTCCGCTCTAGGTACAAATTCTATATCCTCTTCAGAGAAATCCAACTCTACTTCTATGAGCGAGGCAATGCGTATTAGCTGCGCCCTCAGTTCGCTTATCTTCTTATGGAATACCCCTTTCATCTGTGTGATAGAAAGGCGTAGTGCCGCTCTATTGGTCGAAGCAATCACATCTGCCACTGCCTCCGTCTGGCTGAGGTCTAGCTTCCCATTGGCAAGGGCACGCCGAGTAAACTCTCCTGGATCTGCCAACCTTGCGCCCAAGGAGATGAGTGCATCTAGTACGAGCTTAGAAATAAAAGGGTTGCCATGGTAGGTTATCTCTACTTGATCCTCGCCAGTGTAAGAGTGGGGGGCTCTCATGATAAGGACGATACAGTCGTCTATAGAACTACCATCTGTAGGGTCATGCAACCACCCGTATATGGCAGAGTAGGGAGTCGCTTTGAAGAGTGTTACTCCCTTCTTTGCTGGGCGAAAGAGACGCCCCACGATCTCAATAGCATCCTTTCCTGAAAGTTTGATAGTGCTCTGTGCTCCTACGCCATGAGGCGTAGCGATAGCACAAATGGTATCTGCAAACTTGCTCGTTTCCTCCATCTCCTGATTATTGCCCTCCTTTACGTCATTATACGGTACGAAGAATCCACCCCGAGCGTCCACCTTTCCCCTTGCGGGGCACCCCAAAACGCTCAGGATGAATTCTAGAATCCTTATATCCCCTAGAGCCCAGCTCTAGACACCTCCCCGAGGGAAATTACTTCTTACGGTTACCGTAGCGGCTGCGGAACTTATCCACACGTCCAGCGGTATCCACGAGGGTAGCTACACCTGTATAGAATGGGTGTGAACTACTTGAAACCTCCACCTTTACTAGTGGATAGGTAACACCATCAACTTCAATCTCCTCACGTGCGTTAACGCAAGAACGAGTGATGAAAATCTCTTCATTTGACATGTCCTTAAACACCACCTCGCGGTAGCTCTCAGGATGAATACCCTTCTTCATTATCTTATATTCTTTATTGGTTTGCTTCTAAACTCTCCAAATTGGACTGCAAAGGTACACACAATATTCCACATTCCCAAATGATTTACTGTGTAGAAACCCGTAGAGGGGCATGGCATAAGTGCTATATCCATTAGAGCGTTAGTATGATTTAGTGCCGAACCTACTACAGCTGCATTGTCATTATTGTTAGCTGTAGTCCTATGGCTTACAAGTCCTCGTTACTCTTTTCTTTCACCAAGATATATCTTGCCACTGGAGTTGTCTCACCCTTCATTAGCAATAGTGTATCCTCATCTATCGAAAGGCGGTGTACATCCTTCAGCGCAGCTAGGAATTCATCCTCAATGCTATCCTCTGGGCATGCCATCATAGTCATCATATCCTGAGTGAATTGTACCTCCACATCATTCTTAAGCCTGTAGGCGAAGTTCAATACGTTGCAACCTACTTCAGCGTGTGCCAATCCTACTTTAGAGTCGAACATAATATAGTAGTGGTCAGGATCACTCTCCTTCACTTCCTTGCCATCGAATTCTACTAGTTGCCACTTCATATCTTCCACCAGCGGATTTCCTCCTTTGGTCAAGAGGTAGTAGTTCTCTAGTTCGCCTTCAATCACATTACCCTCTAAGTCCAGGTAGCGCACCCTATTTTCCTCTATCTTCACGAATGGTGATCTAGTCCCCTCCTCAATGCCTAGTAGTTTAATCGTATTGCCATCCTCAAGCCACTCGAAGGCTCCCTCTATGGTCTCCTTCTGAGTATCCTCCTTGCCTAAGTAACTTGTCGTAAGCCTGTAAGTATTGTCTTCGTTAAGCCTCAACTCCGTATCGATACCTTCACAGTCAGCGCAAGGAAGTGTGCCATAATAGCTTCCCTCCCAGTCCAGAGCATTCATCGCGGTGTGTGGGTCTGTTGATTCCGAAGAAGACTGTTTCTCCTCACAAGAACTTGCCATTGCCGTTATCAGTGCGAACACAGATAAGAGCGCCAAAACCTTTTTCATGATAATTATACCTATATATTAATGTATTATTTATCTCTACAATCCTTATCGTATTGCAAATGTATACATAATTACTTTCAATACCTACTCGTCTATATGGGCTTGGAGTAGGTGTTTCGGGTGTTACGTAGGAGAGGGTCCAGGCGCGAAGCTACATAGCGGAGGAATGGCGAGCCAGGTGTAGCCAGTTCAAAACCATCGTCCGTTAGGCGAATAAGTCCATCTACCTCTAGCTGTTTCATCTCTATAGCATCGTATGCTGTAGCCTTGCGTACCTCCTCAGGTGTCTGTCCCACGATACTTGCTATATCACTCCATGATAGGCGTTCATTGCACATCAGGGCTGTGATAACCTCTCTTGTAATCTGTTCCTCTTCCGTGAGCAGATAGCCACGGAGTATAGGTAGCTTGCCCTCCGAGATATTTCGGAGGTAAGAAGGTATGTGCTTTGTATTTTGTGTGTAAGCCGAGTTGAGTTGTGAGATAGCCGATACGCCAAATGCATACACCTGCCCAGTAGTTCGGCGTGAGCAATAGCCTTGGAAGTTGCGGTGTAGGGTATGCTCTTGCGCTGCCTGAAAGAGTTCATCGCTAGGCAATACAAAGTGATCCAACCCTATCTGTCGGTATCCGCTATCCAATAGACGATGGCGAGCTCTGCGGTACATCTCTGCCTTCGCATCATCGGTGGGTAATCCATGCCTTTCTAGTAGCTTTTGGGCAGGGAACATACTTGGCACGTGGGCGTAGGAGAAGGTTACTAATCGGCTTGGGCGTAAGTCTATTGCCCGTTGTATCGTCGCCTCAAAACTATCGGGTGTCTGTAGGGGAAGCCCATAAATAAAGTCTAGATTGAGCGGTACCCCTCGGTCGGAGAGGAGTTCGCGTACTTCCTCTATGGGCATCATAGGGGGAATACGATGCACAGCCTGGAGCACACTAGGCGAGAAGTCCTGTACTCCCAAGCTCATGCGGGTAAAGCCAAGTGCCAATAGCTCCTCGTACCCTTTTCGGTCTAGATGTCCCGGGTGTCCCTCTATCGCTATCTCGGGGCGCTCAATAAGGTCGAAGCGACTTGTGAGCTTATCTATCACCCTCCCTAGAAATTGAGGCGCAGCAATACTTGGACTCCCTCCGCCGAAGTGAATCTGTGCAATCTTTCGACTAGGATCTATGCGCTCAGTTATTAGGTCTATCTCCTTTAGGAGCGCTTCGAAATACGCTTGGTCATCCGCCCCCTTACTACGCACATATGAATTGCACCCACAGTAATGACAGAGCTGTTCACAGTAGGGGAAGTGGATATAGAAAGAGAGCTGACTTGGTCGCTCATTATTGGAGCACTCTATGGCAGTGACGAACTCGCGCTCGCCCACGCCCTCGTGGAAGAAGTTCGCCGGAGGATAGCTCGTGTACCTAG
Source organism: Porphyromonas levii (assembly GCF_018206105.1). Taxonomy (NCBI): domain Bacteria; kingdom Pseudomonadati; phylum Bacteroidota; class Bacteroidia; order Bacteroidales; family Porphyromonadaceae; genus Porphyromonas; species Porphyromonas levii. The sequence continues at coordinate 34,024 of NZ_JADRGN010000008.1, read as the reverse complement.
GTACAGGCACATTGTACTTGGATTGTATGTCATTCATCTGACCATAATCGTCTTGGGGTTGTAGAACCATATATAGATAGCCGTAAGTAGCCCTAGTATTAGTGACGTGGTAAATAGACCTGCGTAGGTGCTAACATCGGCAATACGAGAGAGCCCGATAGAGAAAGCCATCGAGCTGAGATGGGTCACCACTATCTGGACTGTGAAGTCGGTGCCCTCGCGCCCCTCCCGCACTAGATCCATGCTGGTAGTATAGACCAGAGTAGCAGCCATGCCATAGCTGAGCCATACCATGCCGATACCTATATATATAAGGTAGGTGCTATGGGGGAGGAGACCACGAGTGTAGGTGAGGAGAAAGAAGACCGACGTGCATACAATCATTAGGGCTACTAGCCGACGCATCCATTTCCGCCCAATGTGCTTTACCCCCAGTCCAGAGGCGAACGAACCAATCATTCCCATAGATGTGCCAAATATCCCTACCATAAAGCCGATAGACTTCATGTCATAGCCAAAGTCGACCATCATGGGGCGGAGGTTGGAGAGCAGACCTATGATACCTGTATAGAAAAGCACCAAGAAGAGAAGGTGCTTGTATATCCCTTTCTGAGCGAAGAAGGTAAACATATCCCGTGGAGTTGCCTTCGGACGGTTCGACATTCGCGAAGGCTGCAACAATATATGCCTATTCTGTAGAAGGGGAATAAGAGCTACCAGCACGAAAAGCGCTACTATAGGCAGGATATGATTCCATCCAAACTTGTGGAAGAGCACAAGCAATACGCCACTCCCCACCATACTACCGGCAAATGAGCCCATAGATTGCATGCTATTGAGCAACCCTCGATCGCTCGGGGCAAAAGCACGTGCAGCAAGAGCGTCTGTAGCAATGTCTTGGGTCGCAGACATCACGAAGGCGAGTAGTATGAATCCGATAACGAGCACCGGCTGTGTCTCTAGCTTTAGGAGCGCTACACCTAGTATGATAAGGGCATACAATAGTTCCGAAATCACAATCCACCGCTTATAATCCACCACCTCCTTGGTGTGCCTATCTACAAGTGGCGACCATAGGAACTTAACAATCCAAGGCAACTTTATCAACTTGATAAGCGAGATGGCCGTGAGGGTATAATCTCCTTGTCGCATCAATATCGGTAGCACCGCAGCAAAGAAAGCCATTGGTACCGATTGCGCAATATAGAGTGTAAAGAATGTCCCTAGGTTGTATGCCTTCTTAATCCCCATTGTTGCTATCAAAAGTCGTAGGTAATACTCACCCCTATAGTCCTAGGACGCCCGGGCTTACCCATTTTCTTTGGCTCTACGGTATAGAAATACCCAAGGTAGCTACTATTCAATAGGTTATTCCCATAGATCGTCCAGCGCAATCCCCTTTTCTTTACAGCTATCGAAGCATCGAGTAGGTGGTAGAATGCCTGCTTTGCCGCGTTGTCTTCGTGCCAGTACATATCCCCAATGCCTTTGTACCCAAGGTGCAAAGTGAGTTTTTCACTCAGCACACTCCTGAGGGGTAAGGTATACTCTGTATTGGCAGCGAGGGTATGGCGGGGGACAAAGGGTAGGAAGTGCCCTCTAAACTGATCGGTATCGGTAAAGACGGCATGAGTATAACCATAAGCTGCAGAGGCTTGCCACCTATCGGTGATATGCGCCTCGAGAGCTGCCTCTACTCCCTTGCTAAGCGTGCTACCTGCATTGTAAGTCGCTTGTCCGAGTCCCGGGATGGTTTTATTGAGTTGTTTGTCCTTGGTATCAATGGCAAATAGTACCACTTCTCCATAGAGACGGTGTGGAAGCAACCACCCTTTAGTCCCCACCTCATAGTTCCAACTTCTTTCGGCTCCGTAGCTTCTGTTCTCCTCTCCCACATATACGGTATTAAATCCGCCTGTGGTATAGCCCTGTGATACGGTGGCATAAAGCTGGATATCTGGAGTAAAGAAATACTGAACCGATACTTTCGGAGTGATATGGAAAAAGGGCATCGCATGGTTGTCCTTAGTCTCTTTCTGCCCCTTTCGTTCGAAGTATCCTAGGCGAGCATGCTCATAATCTAGGCGTGCGCCTGCTTCTAGCCTAAGTCGCTGCCATAGCGTGAGGGTAGACTGGTGGTAAAGCGAAGCACCCCAAGTGAGTTCGTCATTGAGCCGATGTATCTCTACCGCACGCGGTAGTACCATCGTCACATCTGCGGTTCGGTCTATCTTCTGTTGGAAGGCAAAGGCACCCACGCGCCAGTTGTATGCCTCCTTATTCTTGCCCTCAAGGGTCAGCTCCTGGGAGAATAGCTTCTGCCTTTCTGTCTGAAGTACATACGCCGCATTGACCGAGGTGCCGTCTTGATCCACATCATAGCGAGCATCCACTAGGTGAGCAGATATCTGTCCTCTTAGCAGATACTTATCAGCATGATGGGTTACGAGCAAACCTCCATCATATAGCTTGCGGTCGTATTGGCTCTTGTGGTCGAGGTCGGCAGGCGCTACCGTCATCGTCTTTGTATCCACTGCACCGTAGGTAAAGGCACCTTGGCGTGTAAGGTCAAAGCTATTAGTAAAGCGCACCATTGTATTGGCATTGGGCGACCACTCTAGCTTTGCACTGAGTGCCCCCTGATGAGCACGATCCGACATACTTCCGTCATAAGTATTGGGAATGTAGCCACGGAAAAACCTATAATTACCCGAGATAGAGAGTGCCCAGTGCTCGCTTAGCCTATTGAGGTGAGCGATGCTGGCAGTTGCCTCTCCTAGACTACTGCCATTGATCCTAATGGTAGTCCCTTGGTGTTTGAAAGGAGAGCGAGTCTGAACCAAGATAATGCCACCCATGGCGTTTCTTCCAAAGGTCGTGCCTTGAGGTCCTCTTAGAAACTCCACTTGCTCCACATCATTGAGCGTGATATCGAAAGTAGACTTCTCGAAGTGCGGTACACCATCCACATACATCACGACAGCGGGTCTCAGCTTAGAGCCTACTCCACGTACCAATACCGACGAAGTGTGCGGGGTATCTCGGTCTATCATTATGAAGTTGGGCACCATCCCAGTAAAGTCCTTTATGTTTGTCACGCCTCTATTATTGAGCGTATTCAGGTCGATAGAAGTAGAGCTAATGGGCTGCGCTTGTAGTTTCGTTTGTGCCTTTACCCCCATTACCACCAAGTCATCTAGCTTGTAATAAGTGAGTGAATCTACATGCTCTGCCTTTGCCTCTTTCCAATTCAATACTAGGCTACTAGCTATCACAGCTACAGTAGCCAGACGATGCCACAATGATTGCTTCACGATTGATAATTTATTTGTTACGTACTCAACTCCTCTAGTTTGTATATTTGCTCGGTAGCCTTTTGCGACAGAGGTTCCTAAACATATAAAATAAAGGTAGCGCAAAGATACTATTTTTCTCCTGCATCTGATTTTTGAGGCTTCGTGCTCTGGCTGAAGTTTTGTCCTAGTTTCCCTAGGTATTAGGGGCAAAGCAGGCTTGGGATAATTTTGAAAACGGTGCTAATGTAATCGCCTAATATATTTATTTATCAATATGTTACAGTGATAGATGTTCGTAATGTCTAGATGTGTCTTATCTAGAATCACAACGCCAAAATATTTCTCATTACTCTTAATCCCTATTTGGTTACGTTGCGCTGGATTGTAGTCGCCTGAGCGCTCGTTGTGGCTCGCCTGAGTAGCGAAATTTATTCCTAGGAATAAATAAAACTTTTCCTAGAGATAAATATATTTATTTGTACAGAAAAATAAATTTATTCCTAGGAATAAATTTGCATCCTAGCGCGAGTCGTGGAAAGTACTAGCCATCAGCGATTTATCTCCTCGGCTATATCCTGAAATTTGCCATGCGAAGAAGTGCGTAGTGGGTAGGTTATTACACCTATTGACAAACAGCAGCTGATTGTGCGGGAGAGTGCTTTTTGGTATCTTTGTATGGTAATGAGGGAGGAGATAGTTTAGGTTATTAAATTCATTAAGTCAGTAATTATGTGCGATATTAGCGGAGGTTATCAGGTTAGGTGTATCGGTATTCTCACATCGGGAGGTGATGCCCCTGGTATGAATGCTGCCGTCCGTGCCGTTACCCGTACAGCCATCTACAAAGGGCTACAGGTGAAGGGTATTTACCGTGGTTATAAGGGGTTGATCAGTGATGAGATAAAGGACTTCCAAACTGAGAACGTCAGTAATATCATCCAGCGTGGTGGTACTGTACTGAAGACCGCTAGGAGCGATGAGTTTAGAACGCATGAGGGTCGTGTGCAAGCCTATGAAAATATGCGGAAGCATGGGATTGATGCCCTCGTGGTAATAGGGGGTGACGGCACACTTACGGCAGCCAAGTTATTTGCCGCTGAGTTCAACATCCCGATAGTCGGTATCCCTGGAACTATCGATAACGACTTAAGTGGTACCGATAGTACCATCGGCTATGCTACCGCCCTCAATACCATTATGGATGCTGTGGATAAAATCAGAGATACAGCATCGTCCCACGACCGTCTATTTGTGGTGGAGGTGATGGGTAGAGACGCTGGTTTCTTGGCGCTCAATGGCGCTATCGCTTCGGGTGCTGAGGTGGCGATTATTCCTGAATATAAGGAGGCAGAAGATCAGATTACTCAGATGATTGCCAATGGTTTCCGAAAAAGTAAGAATAGTAGTATTGTGCTTGTGGCAGAGAGCGAAGCAACTGGTGGGGCGCTTGGCGTAGCTGAGCGAATCAAGGAGGGACATCCGGAGTACGATGTGCGTGTCTCTATTTTGGGGCATATGCAGAGGGGTGGGAGCCCTTGTGCTCAAGATAGGATTTTAGCAAGCCGTATGGGGGTTGCCGCTGTGGAAGCGTTGCTGGATGGTCAGCGCAATGTGATGGTTGGTATAGTTAATGACGAGATTGTGCTCGTGCCATTTAGCCGTGCTATCAAGGATGATAAGACGGTAGACCGTGCTATGGTGAAGGCCTTGGAGATGTTGTCGCTGTAGTGGAATTATTATAAGTAAGGAAGGAGTAGCGTATGGGGATGAAGTATAAGATAATGGCCTTCGACCTCGATGGTACGTTGGTAGACGATCAGAAACGCCTATTGCCTGGTACGGTAGGCGCTATTATGGCGGTGCAACAGTTGGGCGTAAAGGTGGTATTGGCTAGTGGTCGACCAACCTTTGGTTGCCGACAGGTGGCTAAAGAACTGAGGTTGGACGAGTTCGGTGGCTACATCATGTCGTACAATGGCGGGAAGATTACCTCGTGTGAGGATGGCAAGATATTGGCACGTAGAGCACTCCCTAAGGAACAACTTGCATATCTTTATGAGGCCGTAAAAGCGGAGCCCGACTTGGCTATGTTTTCGTACCTCAATCAGACCATTATATCTGAGCAACCTGATAATGAGTATGTGCAGGAGGAGAAGAGGGTCAATGGTGGGATGCCTATCCAGCGGGTGGAGCATCTCCTAGAGGCACTCACTCATGACCCTCTTAAGGTCGCTGTGGTCGGAGAGTCGAGTCGCCTCTATCAGCTCAAGGAACGTATGGAAGCGCACTATGGAGAAACGCTCAACTTCTTCCTTACTAATGAGCACTTCCTGGATGCTGTGCCGAGTGGCGTGGATAAGGGATCTTCGCTCGCTTTCTTGCTCAAGGAGCTGGGGTTGGAACGTAGTGAACTGATAGCTGTAGGCGATAGCTACAATGACCTTAGCATGATACAGCTTGCGGGTCTGGGTGTGGCTATGGCCAATGCAACGGAGGCGGTGAAGCGGTCGGCCGACTATGTTACCACAAGCAATAACGAGGGTGGTATCTTCCATTTGCTCAATAAGTTTGTCCTTAATCCCGATCAGACTCATGCCGAGGAAATCAATGTAGAGGACCTCAATAGGATGATGGAGGGGCATACTCTGATGAGTGCACTTGGTATCAAGTGTATCAAGCTAGAACCAGGCTACGTGGAGTGCACTATGCCAGTGGATAAGCGGACACAGCAACCTATGGGAATACTGCATGGTGGTGCTTCACTTGCGCTTGCAGAGACGGTAGCGGGGTACGGCTCTATTCTTTTACTTAGGGAGAATGAAATACAGGTAGGGATGCAGGCGAGTGGTAATCACATTAGTTCGGCTCACTCTGGCGATGTTGTCCATGCTATTGGGAGGGTAATCCACCAAGGTAAGAGTACGCATGTATGGGATGTGGAGGTGCGTACGGAGATGGGTAAGCTGGTGAATACGACGAGGGTGGTGAATAGTATCATCAAGAAGCGCTAAGGAGGGGGTCTAAAGGCACAACTACTGCGTTGCTTTGCCTGTGGGCGACCTTCGGTTCGGCATTCGGGCTTGGTCACGTACGTGTGTACGTGATCAAGCCTGTTCCTTTTCGTATTATTGTTTGTGGTTTATAAAATATCCAAATATCGAGGGGGTCTATTCTTTTTTGGGTACTTTTGGAGTCTTGATATGTGGGATAGTGTAGAAGATTTTGATTATGATAGATAATAAGTTGAAGATAAATATACTTCGTGGAGCACTAGTAGCTATAGCAGGTACTACAGCAGCCGCTGTGGGCGCACTGTGGTATCGGTCGCGCCATTCGGTGCCCAAGGGAGTGGAGCCATTGACTCCGTTTGAGCTAGAGAGGTTTCTCGGCAAGTGGTATGAGATTGCCCGTATGGATGTTCGCTTTGAGCGCAATCTTATCAATACTGCGGCAGACTATCAGTTGAGTGATGAGGGGGTGGTGAGTGTACTTAATACGGGTTATAATGTACAAAAGGAGAAGTGGGAACAAGCTCGTGGAGCGCTTCGATTTGTCGGAGAGAGCGATACTGCCGCTATGGAGGTGAGCTTCTTTGGTCCTTTTTTCTCTGGCTACAATGTCGTGGCTATTGAGGGAGACTATGAGTATGCGCTTATCGTAGGTAGGCGCACGGATATATGTTGGATTCTCTCGCGCACACCAGATATTCCTGTGGATGTGCAGACTAAGTTGCTAAGCAAGGCGATGAGTATCGGCGTCAATATCAATAATCTCAGTTGGATAGAGCAGAGTGGGCAAGAGCCTACGGAGTTGTAACGTATGGGATCATTTATACTATTTATACTGCTATTACCGCTCTTACTACTTCTTTATTTTGCTTTTGTCTACCGGAGGTCGCTTCTCGGTATCTATAGGATGCGTGAACAATACAAAGAAGCTCAGCGGCAAGCGGAAGAGGAGCAAGAGCGTAGGGAGCGGGTACGTAAGCAGACAGAACCAGAGCAGTCTAGCGTGGAGCGCATCAAGGATGCTTCGATAGACCTCGATGGCGGTGAATATGTCGACTACGAGGAGGTGAAGGAGTAAGGTGTACGCACTCTAGAAAGGTTAGAGATAGGCGAGGACGTCAAGGAGATCGAGGCATAATCTGCTGAGAGATGCTTGGCGCCTTTTTCTCTATGTGAGTGAAAATGCCTAAATTTGTGGGTATAAGAGAAAGATAGTAGGATGGATAGTACGAGGATTGAGCGGGGAAAGAGCCCCGCACTCTGGGTTCCGACGGTGTACTTCGCTATGGGACTGCCGATGGTGATGCTGTCGGATGTATCGCTTTTGATGTTTAAGGATCTGGGTATTTCGGATGCTCAGATTACTTTTTGGGCTTCGCTCCTTATCTTACCTTGGAGTCTGAAGCCTTTATTTAGTCCACTGATGGAACTAGTGGGCACCAAGAAGCAGTATGTAGTGCTGACAGAGGTCGTCTCGGCAGTGATGCTTGGGCTTATCTTTGCTGGGCTTGGGTTGAGTAACTTCTTTGTAGTGACTATTGCCCTAATGGCTATTATGGCAGTAAGTGGGTCTATTCACGATATAGCTGGTGACGGCACTTACATGCAGCACCTCGACCTCAAGCAACAAAGCGAGTACATAGGGTGGCAAGGAGCCGCCTATAATATTGCTAAGATATTTGCCCGAGGTGGCTTGGTATGGCTTGTGGGAACACTCTCGGCAAGCTATGGGGTGCTGCAGTCGTGGCGGATTGTCTTTATGCTAGCGGCTGTGATCATGCTATTGGTTGCCCTGTATCACACTGTATTACTCCCGGGTAGCTTCAAACGGAATGAGGGAAGGGAGCATAGGCAGACCGTTGGCAGTGCCATAGAAAGCTTCCTGAAGATCTTCGCTTCATTCCTGACCAAGAAGTATATCTGGTACTACTTGATATTTATCTTGCTGTATCGGTTTACTGAAGGATTGGCGATGAAGGTGGCTCCTCTCTTCTTGAAGGCAGATACTGCAGCGGGAGGTTTGGCTATGTCCAATGAGCAATTCGGACTAATATATGGGACAGCAGGAACGGCCGCTTTTATTCTCGGTAGCATACTGAGTGGCTATTATATTAGTCATTATGGTCTGAAGAAGGTGCTATTTAAGTTGGCGCTTATCTTCAATATCCCCTTTGTGGTGTACTTCCTACTCGCTTACTTCCAGCCAGATAATATCTGGTGGGCAGCGAGCGGTATTACGTTGGAGTACTTCGGATATGGCTTTGGTTTTGTGGGGCTCAACCTCTTCATGATGCAACAGGTAGCACCAGGAGAGCATCAGATGGCGCACTATGCTATTGGCACCAGTCTGATGAATCTTAGTGTGGTTATCCCTGGCTTGATGAGTGGTGCTATTAGCGATGCGGTAGGGTATAAGTACTTCTTCCTTATCGCCCTTCTTGTGGCAATACCAGGGTTGATTTCGGCCTACATAGTGCCCTTCAGCTATGATGATGAGGGCAGAAAGATAGTGTAAGATTTAGGTTAATAATAAATACGAGGTTATGAGTATAGAGATTGTAGGGCAACCAATGCCCAATATGCCTTGGGAGGATCGCCCAGAGGGTTCAAAAGATGTGTTGTGGCGCTATAGTAAGAATCCTGTGATTGGGAGGTACGCAACGCCACATAGTAATAGTATCTTTAATAGCGCAGTAGTACCATTCAAGGATGGTTTCGCGGGTGTATTCCGTGTGGATGATAAGAATCGCCGCATGCGCCTGCATGTAGGCTTTAGTAAAGACGGTATCCATTGGGATATCAGACCAGAGAAGATAGAATTTACTTGCGATATCCCTGAGGTTGACGAATGGGTCTATGGCTATGACCCTCGTGTAGTAGAGATGGATGGTAAGTATTATGTGACTTGGTGCAATGGCTACCACGGTCCTACTATTGGTGTGGCTTGGACTGAGGACTTCGAGACCTTCCATCAGGTGGAGAATGCTTTCCTCCCATTTAATAGGAATGGTGTGCTCTTCCCACGTAAGATCAACGGCAACTTCGCTATGCTCTCTCGCCCAAGCGATAACGGTCACACCGCTTTTGGCGATATCTTCTATAGCGAGAGCCCCGACCTTGAGTACTGGGGTAGGCATAGGCATGTAATGGCGCCAGCAGCGTTTGAGCTAAGTGCTTGGCAGTGCCTCAAGGTAGGTGCCGGTCCTATCCCTATCGAGACGAGTGAGGGATGGCTTTTGATCTATCACGGTGTGTTGCGTAGCTGCAATGGCTATGTCTATGCCTTTGGTAGTGCATTGCTAGATAAGGATGAGCCTTGGAAGATGATTGCCCGCAGCGGTGAGTATCTTATTAGTCCACTTACCGAGTATGAGTGTATGGGCGATGTGCCTAATGTGACCTTCCCATGTGCCGCCGTGCACGACCCTGAGACCGGAAGGATAGCCGTGTATTATGGTGCCGCCGATAGCGTTACTGGTCTAGCATTTGGCTATATCGACGAAATCATTAAGTTTACCAAGGAAACTAATATCCTATAATGAAGCAAGAAGGACTGAGTCGTAAGGATTTTGAGATCATGGCGCCTGTGGGCAGCTGGGAGTCACTCCATGCAGCTATCCAAGGGGGTGCCAATGCAGTGTATTTTGGTATAGAAGGGCTCAATATGAGAGCCCGTAGTGCCAAGACGTTTGATACTGAGGACATGCGGCAGATAGTGAAGATCTGCGACGAGCATGGTATCAAGAGCTATCTTACGGTCAATACCATTATCTATGATGGTGATATGGCGCTACTGCATCAGATTGTAGACTCAGCCAAAGAGGTAGGCGTCTCGGCAATCATCGCAAGCGATATTGCTGCTATGAGCTATGCCCATGAGCGCGGTGTGGAAGTGCATCTATCGGTTCAGCTTAATATCACCAACGTAGAGGCACTTAGGTTCTATGCCCGCTTCGCAGACGTTGTGGTACTCGCTAGAGAGCTTAATCTGGATCAGGTAGATGAGATCCACCGTGCGATACTAGAGCAAGACATCAGAGGTCCAAGGGGTGAACTCATCAGGATAGAGATGTTCGCCCATGGGGCGCTCTGTATGGCAGTGAGTGGTAAGTGCTACCTCAGTCTGCACGAGATGAATAGCAGCGCCAATCGTGGTGCCTGCAATCAGATCTGCCGCCGTAGCTATACCGTTAAGGATAATAGCAGCGACACCGAACTGGAGATAGAGAATGAGTACATCATGTCGCCCAAGGACCTCAAGACCATTCACTTCATGAATAAGATGATGGACGCTGGTGTGCGTGTGTTTAAGATAGAGGGAAGGGCAAGAGGTCCTGAGTACGTGCGGACGGTATGCGAGTGCTACAATGAAGCGATACTCGCTCATCTGGAAGATGCCTATACCGACGAGAAGATTGCCAACTGGGACGAACGCCTAGCCAAGGTCTTTAATCGCGGCTTCTGGAATGGCTATTATCTTGGACAGAGACTAGGGGAGTGGACCCATAAGTACGGTTCGTCGGCAACTCAAGTCAAGACTCACGTGGGTAAGGTGGTAAAGTACTTTAGCCAGATTGGCGTAGCAGAGTTTGAACTAGAGGGCGGATACATCGCAGAGGGAGAGGAACTATTGGTAGCTGGTCCTACTACCGGCGCTGTTTTCTTCACCGCCAACGATATGCGGGTTGAGGATAAAGCCCTTGAAAAGATAGATGAAAAGGGGCTTCGCTTTAGCGTGAAGATACCTGAGAAGGTACGACCAGGCGATGCCCTCTATGTAATGAGATACGTAAAGAACAACAAAAGTAAATTCCAATGAACAATCTACCAAAGAAAGAGTACCTCTATCTCGTCGAGATGAAGGTGCGTGATTACGAGTGCGACTTACAGGGAGTAGTGAATAATGCGAACTATCAGCATTATATGGAGCATGCCCGCCACGAGTTCCTGGAGAGCTTGGGCGATAACTTCGGACGTATGCACGATGCCGGTTATGACGCTTTTATCTCTCGTGTGGAGATAGACTATAAGGTGTCCCTCAAGAGTGGAGACCGGTTTTGGGTAGGGCTCAATATCCACCGCGACGGTGCTAAGCTGGTATTCGATCAGGATGTTATCCGTATGTCCGACCAAAAGGTCTGCGCTGCAGGACACATCTTCTCTGTGTTGGTGCATAATGGTAGACTCACCCGAGGCGAGTATTTCGACCAGTTGTTACAAGGTCTAGAATACTAGAAATATGGCAGACTTCTATCAGCTCTCGCCCGAGGAGTGGGCGTTACTTGTACTGAGCCTTACTGATGGTATTGGTCCTGTAACGGCGAGGGCTCTGATAGAGGAGATGGGTTCGGCAGCTGCAGTGGTCTCCGCTACGGCTGCCGAACTTGCGTCTGTGCCCAATGTCCGACCCAAGCTAGCGCGACTACTCTTGTCGGGAGAGGGGACGCGAAAGGCAGAAGAAGAGCTCGCCAAGCTCAATCAATTGGCAAGTCATGGGGTGAATATACAGATGCTCTTCACTGGGTCGCCCAACTACCCAGCCTATCTTGACCATTGCTTCGACGCTCCTCTCGTGCTTTATGTTCGGGGGCAGGTGCCGAACACACCCATGATTAGTATAGTAGGTACCCGAAAGAATACTGTCTATGCCCAAGATCTGATCCAATACCTCATGCAAGGGATAGCCACTCATCGCCCCGATATTACCATCGTGAGTGGCTTAGCCTACGGAGTAGATAAGCTGGCGCACCAGACTGCCCTAGCGCATGGGCTGAAGAGCGTGGGCGTGGTAGCGCATGGGCACTACACCCTTTACCCCTCCAGCCATCGGAGATTAGCCGAGACAATGATGGCGCAGGGCGGAGGGATAGTCACCGAATACCCCTATGATACTCGGGCACTTCCACAGAGGTTTGTGCAGCGCAATAGGATTGTAGCCGGGCTTAGTCATGCTACCCTAGTGATAGAAAGTGCAGAGCGGGGCGGTTCGCTTATCACTGCCAATATCGCTTTTGACTATGGTCGCTCTCTCTTCGCTGCTCCTGGCAGAGTGTTCGACCCAGCATCGGCAGGCTGTAATCGCTTAATAGAAAGACAGAAAGCCTCTATTATCACAAGTCCGGAGCAGATCTTACGCGAGATTAATCTCCTTCCTGATTTGCCCCAACAGCCTATGCTCCCCTTTGCAGAGGAGCAACCAGACCAGGATCCAATTATTCACGAACTACGTACCTCGGGCGAACTGACCCTAGAGGATCTATCCCTCCGATTGGGAGAAGACGTCCCCACTATCTCGGGTCGGCTATTCGACCTCGAGTTAGATGGACTTATCCGTTCGCTCCCAGGCAGTCGCTATTGTATCAAGAACTACTAGTCCACACATGAAACAACTCCTTCTATCCCTCATTATATTAATCGCCAGCACTACTGCAATCGCTCAGAGCAATTGGTATGCCGATAAGTACTCTATGTTTGTTCACTACGGGCTTTACTCTATCCCCGCAGGGGTCTTCGACGGCAAGCCTGTAGAGCGGGGGTATTCCGAGCAGATACTGACCTTTGGAATAGGATTTAGTGACTGGTACGAGGCGTATACACGGGAGTTCACCGCTGAGCACTTCGATGCAGATAAGATAGTGGCACTAGCTAAAGCCGGTGGTATGCGTAGCGTGGTGATGACCAGCAAACACCACGATGGCTTCTGCCTCTTCGATACCAAGACAACCGATTACAATGTGATGAATACCCCTGCAGGGCGTGACCTACTTGGCGAGCTTGCCGAAGCGTGTCATCGCGAGGGTATAGGCTTTGGTATCTACTTCTCTTTGATAGATTGGCACTACCCCTATGCCATGCCTTTCAGTTCGCACAATGCTGATGCTGCTACACCTCCGCACCACGAGTACAATAAAGCGCAGGTACGAGAGCTGCTCACCAAGTATGGTAGGGTAGACGAACTGTGGTTCGATATGGGGAGCCTCACCAATGAGCAGAGTGCTGAGCTCTATGCCTTGGTACACGAGCTGCAGCCCCATTGTATGGTCAGTGGGCGTCTGGGCAATGACTATGCCGACTTCTGTGTAATGGCGGATAACGAATACCCCGATTACCTCATGGCGATGCCCTGGCAGACTGCCGCCTCTATGTTCGACGAAACTTGGGGCTATCGCTCTTGGCAAGAGCGTGGCGAGGTTGAGGATAAGGTGAAAGAAAAGCTCGCCTCGCTCATCAAGGTGGTAGCCTATGGCGGTAAGTATCTACTCAATATCGGTCCTATGGGCGATGGCACCATAGTCCCCTTTGAGTCCGAAGTTATCAAACGTATCGGTGCGGAGATAGAGCCCATCAGCTCTATGCTCTACAATACCCACCCAGCAGCGGAGGGAGATGCCCTTGCCACTATCTCTGCGGACTGGAAGACACGCTATTCCTTTGTGCTAAAAGGTGGAGCCAAGCCCGCTGGAAGTACGCTCGTAGCTCATAATACCTACTACGATGTCTATGCTCAGCCTTGGAAGGCACCAAGGGAGAAGCCTCTATCGGGCCCCCTTACGACCCTCCAAGCCAAGCCGCTCTTTGCCCATTCCTCTGCCGATTATTATGCAAGCTTCCGTAGCATCGTAGGCTATGAGTGGGCAATTGGCAAGCGAAAGACTATCACACTGAGCTATACCGATACCGAAGTAGGGCGTACCTTGCTGGTCAATGGAAAGGAACTGCACCTCGCACCTCAGAAGACCACTTATGTGCCTATAGGAAACTACGAGTGGGGCGCTCTAGAGGAAGCCAAACAAAGAGGGCGCATGGCGACTATTTCTGAGCAACCCGAGTGGAGCCCCTCGCTGGATCACCTACAAGAGGGCGTATCTCTAGAGCTAGGTTTTAGCCAAGGCAAGCTTTATCGCCAGCACTTACAGGCTCCCGAAGCACAGTTGGCGATGTTCGATATTACCTACTCGGATGGCGTACTCGTCTACCTCAATGGCACCTATATTGATGGTGGTATACATAGGGAAGCGGGTAATGGCAAGCTAAGCCTCTGTCTTCCACTAAGGCGTGGAGATAATGAGCTACTGATTAAGGTATACAACCGTTGGAACCGCGATGCCTACCTTCAGGTAGCGCCCCGAGCATACACTGCTCATGAGCAACGCTTATGCGTATCAGACAACCACCTACGTATCACCAAGCTACAGCAAGCACCGCTAGCTTCGCCAGCACACCTGAGTAATATCCGAATAGAGTAGGGCACTGGCGAAAAAGTCTCTTCGTTACTTCTCCTTCTCCTTGCTCTTTTTCTGAGCTTCTATGAGAGCGGCAGTTCGTTTCTCCTCCGCTTCTTTGCGCTCTTGCTCAAAGCGGCGCCTATCATTGATGCGAATTTGTTCGAAGTCTTTATCAGAGTCTATCACCACCAGCGTATTATTCTCGAAGACTAAGCGGTATACCATTGGTGTAGCTTTCTCCATCCAGCCATGTCGGCTATAAGAGCCTCTGTATACGAATATCTCGCGCAATCCGTCTGAGTAGGCCTCCCTATTGATAAAGTCGGGCTGATATTGAATAAAGTTCAATACGTTTTGCTTCGTCATACCGAGCTCCAGCGAATTGATACGCTGATGGATGTTGCTGTCCCTATTGTAGTACGCCTCGAACGATTTGCAGCTCGGAAGCACAAGAGCAAGAAGTAAGATAAGAGGGATGAGGCAAGTGCTCGAAGGGGTGTTTCTACATACCAATTTCATAATAGCATTACTACCAATAGGGGTAGCCGTTACAAATGTACTCATTTTCCCTAAATCGCAAATAGGCTACACAGCTCATCCGTGAGATATGTAGCCTATTCTCTTATGTTCGTGAGCCTTAAAACTTCTCTATAGTCTCTATCCACATCTGGGACGAAGCATCGCTAGGCATACGCCAAGTGCCGCGAGGCGAGAGCGATACTACCCCTACCTTAGGTCCATCGGGTAGGAAGTTGCGCTTGTATTGCTGCGTAAAGAAGCGGCGGGCAAATATCAGCATCCACTGCTTGAGTTGCTCTTTGGTGTATACCCCATTGAAAGCTTTGCGAGCGAGGTAGAATATCTTATTGGGCGAGTATGCGTTCTGCAGCATGTGATAGAGGTAGAAGTCATGTACTTCGTATGGTCCTATGATATCCTCTGTCTTTTGTTTTAGTTCCCCGCCAGTAAGTTCAGGGCTCACTGGAGTATCTACTACATCGAGTAGCGTCCTAGAGAGCTCCTCGCCAAAAGCATTGCTCTTACCTATGTGGTGTACCATCATTCTTACCGAAGTCTTTGGAATCGAACCGTTGATACTGTACATGCTCGAGTGGTCGCCATTGTAGGTACACCAGCCGAGAGCTAGTTCGCTAAGGTCGCCAGTACCGAGCACAAAGCCCCCCTCCATATTGGCGATATCCATCAGTATCTGAGTGCGTTCGCGAGCTTGTGCATTTTCGTAAGTGACATCTTGGGTAGTGGTATTGTGCCCAATAGCCTTTAGGTGCTCTATGGCAGCCTCGCTGATGGAGATATCACGGGCAGTAATCCCAAATAGTTCCATCATGCGCTTGCTATTCTCATACGTCCGTTTGCTCGTTCCTAGCCCTGGCATGGTTACCCCGATTACTTCCTTCCGATCCCGCCCAAGCATATCCATCGTTCGCACAGCCACAATCAGTGCCAGCGTACTATCTAGCCCACCACTGACGCCGATGACAATCTTGCTCCTGCCCAAGTGGTTGAGGCGCTGCGCTAGTCCTACCATCTGTATTTGGCACATCTCTTCGCAGCGCTCTGGGAGGTTAGTTGTAGAAGGCATGAAAGGGTTGCGCTCCACTGGGCGACTCATCTCATAGCTGCGGTCGGCATCCTTGAGCTCAAAAGGTACTACCTTGAGTTTCTCACCTGCGTATACAGATGCTGCCGTGCGGAATGAGCTATTGATGAGACGCTCTGTGCGGATACGCTCCACATCGATATCGCTCACGAGGAGCTTCTCCTCTAGCTTGAAGCGCTCCATTTCGGCAACCATCTCCCCATTCTCTGCGATGAATGCCTTGCCGGTGTATACGAGGTCGGTAGAGCTCTCGCCAAAGCCGCACGAACAGTATATGTATCCCGTAATCGCTTGGCTCGAGAGCGAGGTGACGAGCGACTTGATGTATCTATTCTTTCCAGCATTCTCGTTACTTGCCGAGAGGTTAAAGATAAGGTGTGCTCCATTGAGGGCGAGTCGCGTACCTGGGGTTACAGGGGTCCACATATCCTCACATATCTCCACGCCAACACCCACATTACCGCACTTGAAGATAATATCGTGCCCAAACTCTACCTCGTGGTCACCAATCATTACGGTAGAGTAGGAGAGGTCTAGAGAGCTATTGAACCATCGTTTCTCCTGAAATTCCCTATAGTTGGGTAGGTAGGTTTTAGGGATTGCACCTAGGATCTTACCCTCCTGTATAGCTACCGCGGCATTATATAGTTTCTCCTCGGCGCGTAGTGGCATACCCACGATGATGAGCATCTTCAGGTCTTTGGTCTGCTCCGCTAGTTGGCAGATTGCTTCCTCTGCCTGCTCTAGTAGAAAAGGCTGCAAGAATAAGTCTCCGCAGGTATATCCCGTGATAGAGAGCTCTGGGAAGGTGATCATCTCTACTTTCTGCTCCTCAGCACGGCGTACCATTGTCACATGTCGTTCTACGTTGTAGAAGCAATCCGCTACTTTTACAAATGGCACAGCCGCTGCCACCTTTACATATCCGTATCTCATAATTCCTTATAGATTAGGTAGTTGATAAATCATTTTCGAGTGAGCTCTGTATGGGTAGAAATGATGGCGAAGGCTCCTGCGAAGTCGAAATCATAAAGGTACACCCCGCCTCTATCATCATGGGGAGGTCGTTGTGCCCATCTGCTATGACGACGACTTCGTCGGTAGTGATGCCATATTTCGCTGCCAATTCTTTCATGATACTCACCTTAGTTTGTGGTCCAATAGGTTGTCCCACGATATGGCCAGTAAGGTAACCCTCCGATAGCTCCCACTCCGAACCGAACCGCTCGTCTATCTGCAGGCAATCGGCAATGTACTGCACGTACTCTAGCCACGCTCCCGATACAATAGCTGTAGGTATCTCGTGATACCGAAGCATAGCCATGAGCTGTTGCGCCCCTTCGGAGAGTGGAATTGTCTTGTAATAGCTATGGAGTAGCTCTATATCCATCCCTTTGAGGAGCCTTACCCGTTCTGTGAAGTTGCTCGCCCAGTCTCCTGCACCCTTGAGTGCTTCTTGGGTGAGTGTGAGTAGCTTGTTCTTGCGCTCGAGGTTGTGCTCCTCGGCGGCGCCAATCCGTGCCATAAACTCCGACTGCACGAGGGTGCTGTCTAGGTCGAAGATAACGAGCTTAGGGACGGTGAAGCTCTCCTTGGTAAAGCGTACCACGATAGGCTCGAGACGGATGCTATCAAGCAAGGTGGAGAGGAGGGCAGATAGCTCTCTTTCGGAACCGGTAGACTTGGATAGCCGTTTTTCAAGGTCTGAAAGGCGCAACGTGCTCCTATCGGTATTCCTAAGTAGCTCTAGCGTATGGTGCTTTCTCCTACTCATCTCACCGTCATGTGGAAGCAGGCCTGCCGCCGCTCGTGTTTGATATACACCCGACCGTCGTCATGAAATCTTCGGAGCACAATCGCCAATAGGTGCTTGAGCTCCTCATCGGATAGCGAACGTGGGTCTAGGTGGTCTACTTTGTCGAACCGCCTCCAAGAGATATCCACAGTAGTTCCATACTGGTGGGTACTATTTTCTGACGCATTGCCATTACCTCGTCGGAGCTTCTTTACATCCTCTTCAGTGCGAGTAACACTCGTGATGATAGGGCGGTATAGAGGGAGTGTGTCCTTAGCTAGTTCGCCAATAAAAGCCAGACCTATCTCATCCAATAAGTCTGCCATATCCTCCACCACATAGGGTACCGAGTGCGTGAGATCTTCTACTACATAATTGGGGTTGGTACAGATGTGTACCATACCCTTACGGTGCTCCATCTCTTGGCGTGTTCGCGCTGGTGCCACACCCTTATTGAGCGCAGCAGTCAGCTGTATATCATTGAGGTCATTGAAGTCTCTATTGAAGCTCCCTTGGTATCTAAAGGTCGAACGGTGCTCCATGGCACTCATCGGGTAGGGCTCTCTCACTATAGGAGCCTCGTCCGATACCCATGCCGACAAAAGTGCCACCACTACAGCAAGTGGTAGCACGTACCTTGTGAAATAAGGTCGCCAATAGATTCTCTCCCTCGTATCATTATTCTCCATGCTCTCCAAACGGCTCCCCACATAAACTAGAAGCAAATCTACCAATTTTCCCGCTACTCTTGCGCATCCCCCATTTTGTGTGCTGTACTGGAGAAGTCAACCACTTAGTGCACTTAGTCAAGTAAATAAGTAAATGGGAGTCAATAGACCCGTGAAACCTTAGGTGGATAAGGTCAAGTAGGCAGGTAAATAGCCCCGCAAAAGGTCAATTAATTCAGGAAAAGACAGAGATAGTAGGGGCGAAAAACCTTTCACCGCTACCCGTTGACCGCCCTCGGTATATCCCATGACCATTTAATATATACTAATCACCCAATTTAATATATACTAATTGGGTTAATTAATATATACTAATTGCAGTGATTAGTATATATTAAATGGTCACATTGTATAGGAGCGTCTGGGAATGCCTGATATTGAGGCGGTTGGATAGAGATGGTTTGCACGGTTTTCTACGGTATAGATTGACCTTTCATAGGTTTTAATATATTACTTTGATTCGTAAGGAGGCTATGGCATGCTGTATGCTGTTAGGAGGTTTTAGGGGTCTGATTACGACTATTTTTGGCTTTAGAGATCTGTTATGTACGTGCGCTTATGGCTTGTAGAATTGTCTATTTTTTGGTAAATTATGGAGGCATTAGCTGATAGCGTATAGTGATGGTGCACGATTCTTGTATCTACAAGATTTAACATTAATTGGCGAATGCCTAAAGCGCTTATAAGCCAAAGGATTACCATGCTAGGCTATGTGTTATCCCCTTATAATTAAAGGGTTAAGCCCTAAGTGATTGTTGGATAAGGGGTAGGGGCAATAGGCCGCAAAAGGAGGTTTTTTTATCTCGAATATATTGGTAATCTTTGCAGTTGTTAAGAGAGAGTGATGCAGACCGTCCTCTCTTTTGATGCCTAAAAGGGCTGCATATCACGACTTTGGAATAGAGTGAAAGATAGTCCGTAGTCGGCAAGGTATTCTGCTGGGGGATGATGGGTAGTTACAGTTAAGTATTGATGAGGAGACGTTTTGTAGTAGTTCAATGAGTGATTCGTTAAGTAGTTCGTGGGGTATTGTCCTAAGTGAAGTGGATACCCACCTCTCTAATAGTAGGGAGTTTGATATTTGGTTTAAGCCTTTGGTACCAGTGAGTATGAAGGACAATCAATTGGTTGTCCGTGTACCGTCACAGGACTATTGCTTTAAGCTAGAGGAGGACTACTTTGATCTCTTCAAGGATGCGCTAGAAAAGGCTTTTGGTAAGGGTATCAACCTTACCTATAGTTTCCCTACCAATGCGCCTAAGACTTCCCCTTCTAAGAAGGCAGAGTCTGAGGTAGCTGTAGAGGAGAGCTTTGTGACCCATCTCGACAAGCGTATGCAGTTCGATAACTTCTACCAAAGTATCTGTAATCGTCTGGCGTGTACTGCAGGCATGAGTATTGTGGAGAAGCCTGGAGAAACGGCTTTCAACCCTCTATTCGTATATGGTGCTTCGGGTGTTGGGAAGACCCACTTGATGCATGCTATTGGTAATCAACTGGTGGCGAAGCGAAGTGGATACAAGGCGGTGTATGTGCCTGCACAGACTTTCAAAAGACAGTTTGTAGAGGCTACAATCACAGCTAAGCAGCCTGAACTTTTCTTCAACTACTATCAGAATATCGATTTGCTTCTGATAGATGATATTCAGGAGTTCGCAGAAGCTAAGAGTACTCAGAATGCTTTCTTCCAGATATTCAACCATCTGAAGATGCTTGGTAAACAGATTATCATAACTTCGGATAGGTGCCCAGCTGACCTTAAGGGAATGGAGGATAGGCTCTATACTCGCCTTAAGTGGGGGCTGACAGTGGAGATTGAGCGCCCCGATGCACACCTCCGAAGGGAGATTCTGAAGTCTAAGGTGGATGAAGCGGGGTTGAATATCCCTGATGATGTCTTCAACTTTATTGTGAAGCATGCTAAGGATAATGTGCGTGACCTAGAGGGCGCACTCACTTCGCTAATGGCAAATTCGATTTATTGTAATGAGGATTTGTCCATGGAGCTTGCCGAGAAGGTGCTCTCACAGACTGTGGGGGTGGAGGAGCGCAAACTGAATGTCCCTGAGATAATGGAGACGGTAGCGAAGTTTTACAACCTAGAGAAGTCTGATATTCTCAGTAGAAAACGGAAGCGCGAAATCGTACAAGCGCGTCAGGTGGTAATGTATCTGTCGAAGGAACTTACGGATGCTTCGCTTGCGGCTATTGGTGCTGAAGTAGGCGGTCGAGACCACTCTACGGTTATCTATGCCGAGAAGGCTATTGCCAATCTCTTGGCGACGGATGCTCAGTTTAAGTCTGAGCTGCAGGAGATATACGAACTTCTAGACTTGTAATCGTTTTTCATATTAAAATAAGTTGAGGCTATCTGCTGTATTAGTGGATAGCCTCGTTTTATTGAGACTGTTGAGTGAAGCAACAGCCTCATTGTACTCTACGCTTCCACCAATGTCTACTCAGTGGATTGTGTTTTGCCTAGTGTATTTGTGATATACAAATAGCCCTGCTAGCGTGAGCTAGCAGGGCTATTTATAGATATTGGGAATCTCCTGAATCAACCGAAGTCGTCGAAGAAGATACTCTCACGAGCTACGCCAAGATCATCGAGCATCTTGAGCGCTGAAGCTGCCATAGGACCAGGACCACACATGTAGTACTCGATATCCTCTGGTGCTGGGTGGTTCTTGAGGTATTCATCGTAGATGACCTGATGGATGAAGCCAGTGTAGCCAGTCCAATTATCCTCAGGCAATGCTGCTGAAAGTGCGATATTGAACTTGAAGTTAGGGAACTGCTCCTCCAGTTTACGGAAGTCTTCTTCGTAGAAAATCTCGACTTTAGAGCGTGCACCGTACCAGTAAGATACCTTTCTTCCCGTCTTGAGGGTATTGAAGAGGTGTAGAATTTGTGCACGAAGTGGAGCCATACCAGCACCACCACCGATGTATAGCATCTCGGCATCGGTATCTTGGATATGGAACTCTCCGTAAGGTCCTGACATCCTCACCTTATCACCTGGCTTTAGGCTAAAGATATAGGTAGATGCAATACCTGGATTGACTTTCATCCAACCACCAGTCTTGCGATCAAATGGAGGGGTTGCGATACGAACGTTGAGGGTGATGATATTACCCTCAGCAGGGTAGTTTGCCATGGAGTAGGCACGGATAGTCTCTTCGGTATTCTTACCCACGAGTCCCCATAGCTTAAACTTGTCCCACTCCGCTTTGAAAGGTTCCTCCACAATCATATCTGAGTACTTAATCTCGTACTTTGGTATCTTGATCTGTGCATAAGAACCAGCCTTGAAGTCCATGTGCTCGCCCTCAGGAAGCCTTACAACGAACTCCTTGATAAAGGAAGCCACATTGCGGTTGGAAATAACTTCGCACTCCCACTCCTTAACGCCGAAGACAGACTCTGGTACTACAATCTTGAGATCCTCTTTTACCTTTACTTGGCATGATAGACGATACTTGTCGTTGATTTCACGACGAGTGAAGTGTGGGGTCTCGGTACTGAGGATTTCGCCACCACCCTCTACTACTCTACAGCGACACTGTCCGCAGGTGCCCTGTCCACCACAAGCACTGGAGAGATACACGCCTTTGTTTTGGAGGGTAGTCAGTAGTGAACCACCTTGGGGTACCTCTATTTTATTGTCTTCGTTGATTGTGATGGTGACGTTGCCCGATGCTACCAGCTTCTTCTGAGCTAGGAGTAGCAATACTACCAAGAACAGTATCAGTATCAAGAATACCAATGTACTGCCCCAGATAGCAGGAGAAATTGCTAATAATGTCATTATATTCATCTTTTAATAGAATTCAATTTATACTACACTCCTTAGATGCTAAGCCCTGAGAAGCACTGGAAGGCAATACCCATCAGTGCAGTGATGATAAGTGCCATACCAAATCCACGAAGTGGCTTTGGGACGTCGTTGTACATCATCTTCTCACGAATAGCTGCAAGACCTACAATAGCTAGCATCCAACCGATACCTGAGCCAGCTGCGTATGCGAGTGCATGACCAAGGTTGGTGATTTCGCCTCCTACTTTCTGCTGCATGAAGAGCGATCCACCTAGGATAGCACAGTTTACTGCGATAAGTGGGAGGAAGATACCAAGTGAATTGTAGAGTGCAGGGCTGAATTTCTCGATAGCCATTTCTAGCATTTGCACAAATGCGGCAATCACTGCAATAAAGATTAGAAGACTGAGGTAGCTGAGATCAAGACCCGCAAGAGCTTCGACACCTGTCCAAGCTAGGGCTCCCTCTCGTAGTACTTTAGTCCAAAGAAGGTAGTTGAGTGGTAAGGTGAGTACCTGTACGACTACTACAGCTATACCAAGACCTACAGAGGTCTTTACGTTCTTCGAAATAGCTAGGTATGAACACATACCTAGGAAGTAAGCGAAGATCATATTGTCCACAAAGATGGACTTGACAAATAGACTTAGATATTCCATAAAATTAAATACTGTCCTTTCGTTAGATTGATTTCACTTACTCTTTAGTTCTTCTCCTGTAGTTCAGGATTCTTAGAACGGTGGATCCATACTATCACAGCGGTGATAATCAGCGCCATTGGAGGTAGGATAGCCAATCCGTTATTTACATAACCAGCTTCGTAGAAGCTATCTGGAACAACCTGATAGCCTAGAAGTGTTCCAGAGCCAAGTAGCTCGCGGAAGAAACCTACAATAACGAGAATAAGACCGTAACCGAGACCATTACCTGCTCCATCTAGGAGTGAAGGCCATGTCTTATTGGTCATAGCAAAAGCCTCTAGGCGTCCCATGAGGATACAGTTGGTAATAATCAGTCCGATATATACGGAGAGCTGCTTATTGAGGTCGAAGGCAAAGGCCTGAAGTACCTCGCTCACAATCGTAACGAGTGTAGCAACAACTACAAGCTGTACGATTACACGGATGTTATTAGGGATAGTCTTGCGGAGTAGGGAGATTACCACGTTGGCAATCGCGACCACAATGGTTACGGAAAGTGCCATCACGATAGCTGGCTCTAGCTTGCTCGTAACAGCGAGTGCCGAACAGATACCAAGTACCTGTACGAGCACAGGGTTATTCTTGCTTAAGGGCTCAATAAAGGCAGCCCTGTTCTTCTTGTCAAATAGTGCCATGTGTGCTATTATTTTCTCAGATTGTTCAGATATGGTTGGTAGCGCTCAAAGGCTTCTTGGAGCATGTTATTGACACCATTGGAGGTAAGTGTACCACCGGAGATGCCATCGACACGATCCCTGTCCTCTACTACTGCGCTAGGTTTTACCACGGCAATACTCTTGAGTTCGTTATTCTTGTAAATCTCCTTGCCCTCAAATCTATTGCGGAACTTAGGTAGAGCGATATCGCCACCAAGACCAGGGGTCTCACTAGCATGGTCAAGATTAATTCCGTAAACGGTATTGACATCATCATTCAGAGAGATATAACCCCATATTGGTCCCCATAGACCAGCACCATACATTCCGAGGATATACTTCTTCTGTCCGTCTACCTCAGCAACAAATACTGGATAGCCCTCCATGGTACTTATCTTAGCTAGGTCTAGTGTAGCTAGGAATGCAGGGTCGGTAGTGGCAATACCTTCGCTCCCAGGTATAATATTACCTGAAGCATCTACTAGGTAAGCCTCCTTGATGAGGTCGTTGTAGAGCCCTTCAGCTGTATTTAGTGTAGGGTCGACATCCAAGCTCAGAGAACGGAGGATTTGTCGCATAGTGTCGAGGTCAACATTACGGCTTTGCCTCTCTTTTAGTGCTTGTGAGGTGAGGGCTAGACCTACCGCTACAAGTATCACCATTATAGATGAGTAGAGGATTACGTATGTATTACTATTCTTTTTCATTGTCTTTGTCGTACTTGGATTAGTTATACATTACTTCTTCTCTACAGCAGATGCTGCTTTAGCACGATTCATACGCTTGCGCACATTGGCATCTACTACGTAGTAGTCAATGAGTGGAGCAAACGCATTCATAAGGAGTATAGCGAGCATCATACCTTCTGGGTAACCAGGGTTGAGTGCACGGATAACTACTGCAAAGAATCCGATGAGGGCACCATAGATCCACTTGCCAGTCTCGGTACGAGATGCGGTAACGGGATCTGTTGCCATAAATACTGCTCCGAAAGCAAAGCCGCCAAGAAGTAGGTGGTCTATAGCTGGGAGTAGCATCACTCCATTGCCGCCAATAGCATTGAAGATAAAGGCAGTGATAAAACCACCAGCGAATACTGATGCCATTATTTTCCAACTAGCAATGCCCGTGATAATGAGTAGAAGAGCACCTAGTAGAATAGCTAGAGTGGAGGTCTCACCAACTGATCCAGGGATAAGACCTAGGAAGTAGTCAAGTGTGCTAATGGGCTGACCAATAGCATTTGTCAACTGTGGTACCTCGTTTCCTGTAAGTCCAGCCTGTCCAAGAGGGGTAGCGCCTGTGTAGGCATCGATAGCTGTAGCCTCACCCCCTAGCCCAAAGGTCTTGCCTGTACGGATAAATACAGAGTCACCTGTCATCTGAGCTGGGTATGAGAAGAATAGGAAGGCACGTGTAACCAACGCTACATTGAAGATGTTGTACCCCGTTCCACCAAATACCTCTTTCGCAAATACCACAGCGAAAGCCGTAGCTGCTGCAATCTGCCATAGCGGAGTCTCTACCGGCACTACCATTGGGATAAGGAGCCCGGATACGAGGAATCCTTCGGCGATCTCCTCTTTCTTTACTTGTGCTACGGCAAACTCGATGCCGAGACCTACCACGTAGCTTACCACTATTTGTGGAAGCACCGCTAGCAAACCATAGAAGAAAGTAGTCCAAAAGCCTACTTCCTGACCTGTAACTAAGTAATGCTGATACCCTACGTTGTACATTCCGAATAGGAGCGCAGGGATTAGAGCCATCACCACTATGATCATTGTCCGCTTAGAGTCGTTGGCGTCATGGATATGCACACCACGCTTGCTGGTCGTATTGGGCACAAAGAGGAAGCTCTCAAAGCCATCAAAAGTAGACCACAATGCAGACATCTTGCCACCCTTCTCGAAGTTTGGCTTGATCTTGTCTAAATATTTTCTTAAACTGTTCAAAGTACTATACTCTTTTATATCGTGAATATTCTAACTCTCGATTAGTTCAACTCCTTGTAGAGCTGGTCTAATCCTTTGCGCACGATGTATTGAAGCTCTAGCTTAGAGGTGTCCACAAACTCGCATAGTGCAAAATCCTCTGGTGCTACCTCATAGATACCAAGAGCCTCCATCTTATCAATGTCAAAAGCAATAATAGACTTGATGAGCTGCTCTGGGAATATATCCATTGGGAATACCTTGTCATACTCGTTGCTCACGATGATAGCCCTAGGACCACCCTTGAGACGGGCATCGATATCATACGCTCTGCTCTTCCCGAGGAATGCACTAGGGTATGCGCGATTAACACTAAACCTCTTGGGACTTAGTGATGCCCAACCGAACATCTCGTGGACGTCATCGCCCTCTGGGATAGCAGTGATAAGGCTATGGAATGGACTCATGTGGCGCCTATCCTCAAGCACCTGAGTGCCTGTGAGCGGATTACCATCGATAAGACGTACATTTCCGTGGTTCTTGTCTAGTTTGGCACTGCAAAGCTCCATGATATCGGCACCTGCAATGACTTCAGCATAACCAGCACTCTCCATTCTAGAGCCAGCAAATACTACCTTGTGCCTCAAGTCTACACGACCAGTGGCGAGGAAGCGCCCCAGTAGAGCTAGTTCTGTGATGCCCATCACCCATACGTTTTCCCCCTTATTGATAGGGCGAGTCTTATTGATAACTACGCTCGCATTGCCTGCTGGGTGTGGTCCATCTACTTCATGGATTTCGCAATTGGTGAGCTTAAGACCGCTACCCACCTTGGTGCTGATATGTACCCTGCCTATGGTCAGACGGCTAAGAAGATCCACAGCTCCTTGGAGATACTGTTGGTCTTCTCCTATCAGCTCTAGAGCATCACCTTCGAGTGGCGCACTCTGGTAAGCGGTAATGTATATATCCCTTGGGGTGATATTAGGATTAATCACTCTGTCATACGGACGGTTGCGGAATAAGGATAAGAAACCACTCTCCCCGAGTAGCATTATCAATTCCTCAGTGCTCTTCTGAGCAATTCCCTTTACATCGAAGTTCTTATACTCGATAGTGATATCGGGCTTGATCTCAATATATAAGATCTTGCGTTTAGCACCGCGCTTCACGTCAACAACCTCTCCACTCACGGGAGCTGTCAGCTTGAGCTTAGGGCAGTCCTTATGGTACACAAGTGCGGAACCAGCTTGTACGCGGTCACCCACCTGCACCTCTAACCTGGGCACAAACCCAGGGAAAAAGTCAGGCACTACGCCATAAGAATGGACTTCGCCCACCTGAACCTCTACCTTAGGCGCTTTGCCAGCAAGGTTGATGTCTAGCCCTTTCTTAATTTTGATTACATTAGCCATATATTTCTATTACGAAATTTGATATTGGATTATTCCTTGCAAACTTACTATTTTTTAGATTAATACTGCCCCTTTTAGGTACTTTATTCCGTATTTGTAGGCGACTCCACGCCCAAAGATACCTCTCTAACCCCTTGGAAGGTTAGATATGGTGATAGGCGCAGAGAATCATCACGAGAAAACTTCCCGCTATCCATAAGAGCTTTCCAGTTAAGCTCCCTACCACTCCTATAGAGGTCTTCTATTGCCCGCACGTGCTGCCACTGAAGGTAGGGGTGCCGAGGGATGCTGTCTCTTGTTACTACAAGGGGTCGAACCTTAGTCTTAATCCTCATGAATGGAGCGATCTGATCGTACCGCTCTCTATCCATGCCATACACTTCTTGTAGTTGCTCCACCACGTAGTAGCCACCTAGCAGTTCTCTGTACTTGCATATTCTTCGGGCAAAGGAAGGACCTATCCCGGGGACTCTCATGAGGAGTAGTGTATCTGCGCTATTGAGGTCAATGGTAGCTCCTGCTCTCAGTTTCTTTTGATACTGTACTCGTTGTGGTGGCCCTGGGTATCTGTCGGTTCGGATAGGAAGTCTATCACCTCTCTCCACACCAGCTAAGCTGTCTGGCACTTCTATATATACAGTATCTCTGATGCCTACCGATGGGGTATCTGTAGTCCTAATGGGTTTAGCACCACTAATCCCCATGTATCCTATCAGTGCCAGTACCAGCACGAGTAGTACAATAAGCACCTTGCGGTCACCGTTTGTTACCCCATTCACGTCTTTATTCCTTTATTATGCCGTCTTCTAAGCGAATAGTTCTGTGTGCTACCTGTGAGATCTCTGGGTCGTGCGACACAATCAAGAAAGTCTGTCCTCTCTCCTCATTCAATTGCTTAAATATCCGATGCAAATCCTTTCGATTGTCACTATCTAGCGCACCTGTAGGTTCGTCGGCAAGGATGAGAAGAGGATTATTGATGAGCGCCCTAGCCACTGCCACCCTTTGCTTCTCGCCCCCACTTAGCTGCGCAGGCTTGTGGGTTAGTCTCTCCTCCATACTCAGTTGTTGTAGGAGCACCCTAGCCAATGCTATTGCTTCTTTTTTGCTCTTTCCACCAATCATTGCAGGTATTGCTACATTCTCTTCGGCGGTAAACTCGGGTAGTAGCTGATGAGACTGAAATACAAAACCCATCTTTTGATTGCGGAAGTCTGCCTGTTGCTCCTCACTCAGCGCATGAATCTCTATACCCCCAATCTCTATACGCCCTCTTTCGAGCTTATCAAGAGTTCCTAGTAACTGAAGTAGTGTCGTCTTGCCCGCACCACTAGCACCTACGATGGCGACAATCTCTCCATCGTATACCTCCATCGTAATCCCCTTGAGTATCTCTAGTGCGCCAAAGTTTTTGTGGATATCTACCGCTTTGATAAGTAACTTCCGCTCCATTTATATTATATGTGTATTAAATGGTCGAGTGCTGCATAGGCTGCATAGCAGCCTGCCACCGCTGGATTGTGCGCAATCGTCCCAGTCATCGACTTTTTATTCTGTTCTCCCTCCGTTACTACAATGGCCTCCTCGTTGGGTAACTCTTCCGAGTAGACGACCTGAAACTTAAGAGATACCTCTAGCCGTCTAAGTCGCTTCCTAATCATCCGAGCCAATGGGCAGTTCTTTGCCCTATCCATTCGCCCTATCTTTATCTGCCTTGGGTCAAATTTCGCTCCTGTCCCCATCACGCTCACAAAGGGAATATCCCGCTCCACCAAAGCCTTAATCAAGTGTACCTTAGGGCTTAGTGTGTCTATTGCATCTATCACAAAGTCATAAGCGGCAGCATCGAGTAGTTCGTACGTCTCTTCGTCTCGGATAAATTGCTCTCGCACTTCTAGCTGGATGTCGGGATTGATATCTCTGATCCTCTCCGCCCAAAGACTAGCTTTGCTTCGGCCCATTGTGCTATGAAGAGCTATCAATTGCCTATTTATATTCGTGGTATTGACCATATCGCCATCTACAATCGTTAGTCTGCCTACGCCCGACCTTGCCAATATTTCAGCAGCATAACCACCCACGCCACCAAGTCCCACTAGTAGCACATGGCTACCACCAAGTCTCCGCAGTCTCTCCTGCCCCACAAGTAGACTTGTGCGGCTTTGCCAATCCTCGCTAAGTTCTTTCATAGCACAAAGATAAGCATTATTTGAGAATGTTGTGCAAAGAAACATTCTCTCCAATAGGCACTGGCATTGCAAGGAGGCATAATACAAGACACTAAGGCTAGGGACGATGGAAGCGACTTTGGTACGAGGCTTGATACGGATAAATGAAACAGTCGGTAGTCTAGCATGAAAAGCTAGTCTACCGACCGTTATAAAAAGTGCGCCAAGGAAATTGTGAAAACTCCGAAATTAAGGGTTTGAGGATGGCTAACGCTTTGAAATCCACTGGTGTCTTTCGACACACTGCCCGAAGGTAGTTGAGGCCAGTCATCACATTAGACCAAGGATCTCGGAATTGTAATATATTGATGAGTTTCGCATTTGCTCGACGCACTAAGTCTTACTCACCCCTGCCCAAGAGGGTCGCTACCTCTCTAGTAATACAAAGATAACTTATTTCTCCCAAACTACCAAATAATGGGGCATAACTATTGGATCCGAAGAATCTATTTTTCAATACTACTCTTGGTTGGGAAACCAAGAGGCATACATCTGGTAGTTGTCAGAGATACGCTTATTAATGGTCTGTTGTTGCTCGGGGTCGAGCATCTTCACAAATTTAGCCGGAGTTCCGGCATAGAGTGCTCCTGGTTCGATTACCGTATTGCTAAGTACTACAGCCCCAGCAGCTACAAGTGCACCACGTCCTACTACTACATGATCCATCACTATAGCTCCCATCCCCACGAGGGCACCTTCCTCTACTTTTGCTCCGTGGATAATAGCATTGTGCCCAATAGAGACGTTGTCCTCAAGGATGGTAACCGATTTTTCGTACAGGGTATGAAGTACAGCGCCATCCTGTACATTTACATTCTTCCCGATACGGATGCTATTTACATCACCACGGACTACGGCGCCAAACCATACACTACTCCCATCGCCTATCTCTACATCCCCCACCACTGTAGCGTTGGCTGCAAGGAATACGTTTTCTCCTATCTTAGGGGTGAAGCCCCTGACGCTCTGAATAATTGCCATACAATTATATAATAAGGGTAGGTGTGCCAAATCTATTTTAGTGAAAAATGATTGGCACACCTACCTAGTATCTTGGGTTACTTACTTAGTGGTGCGGTTTTATCCTTGAGCCATGCAGCCTCCTCTGCCGAGAGGAGTGGTGATACTTCCTTGTATACACGAGCTTGATAGTCGTTATACCAAGCTAGCTCCTTATCGGTGAGTAGGGAGACTTCCACTAGGTTGTTATCTAGATAGCAGAGGGTGAGGGTCTCAAAAGTGAGGAACTTCCCAAAGTCATTCTCGGCATATGGGACGGTACAAACAAGGTTCTCAATACGGATACCATACTTGCCGGCAATGTAGATACCTGGTTCGTTAGAGGTAACCATACCCACTTGGAGCACTGTAGGATTTTCGTCCATGCGGATATTCTGTGGCCCTTCGTGTACATTTAGGAAATAACCAACACCGTGACCTGTACCATGACCATAGTTCTGACCATTATCCCACAATGCCTTGCGTGCTAAGATATCAAGCTGCGAACCGCGGGTGCCTGCAGGATAAATAGCCATGGCTAGCTGGATATGTCCCTTGAGTACTCGAGTGTAGTCGCCCATCTCCTCCTTAGTTGGTTGCCCTCCGAGTGATACCGTACGTGTGATATCTGTGGTGCCATCGTAGTACTGACCACCTGAGTCTAGTAAGAACATCCCATTGGGCTCCAGTTCGTAACTGCTCTCTGGAGTAGCGCTGTAGTGTACAATAGCTCCATGACCTCTGAAGCCGGCAATAGTGCCAAAGCTATCATTCACATAGTTCTTATCCATAGCCCTAAAGCTGGAGAGCTTGATACCTACCTCATACTCTGTTGGTGTCTCGCCAGCGGCAAGAGCTTTCTCTAGCCAAATAAAGAAGCGAGTGAGTGCAGCTCCATCGCGCTTCATCACATCTTTGTAGCCCTTGTACTCTGTCTTGTTCTTCACTGCTTTGAGAAGCGTGATTGGACTAAGCTGCTCAATGACGGTGATACCACTAGGAATGGCTCTGTAGAAGGCGTAGTTATTACGCTGTGGGTCGAGCGATAGCACGGTATCCTCGGGGAGTGAAGCCACATCGGCATAGATAGCCTCGTAGGGCTTAATGGTTACGCCATTATCCTTAAGGTGCTTCTGTACTTCCTCGGGTAGCTTCTCCGCAAATGCGTATATGTTCACACTATCTTTTGTAACCAAGCCATAGCCAATACCTACAGGGTTGTACGCCACATCATTGCTGCGGATATTGAAGAGCCAAGCCAGCTCGCATAGCATATTCACTATAATAGCGTTAGCTCCCTTGTCGGCCAATGCCGTACGAACACGTGCTACCTTGTCTTTAGTGCTCTCCCCTGCATACTCTAGGGGCATCACGAAGAAAGGATTGCGAGGAATCTCTGGAGCATCCGTACGCGCCATAGATACGAGGTCTTTGTCACTAACAATTTCGATACCTGCTATTTCGAGTGCTTTTTTATAGCGAAGTGCCTCTAGAGTACTCATAGACTTCTCGAAGAAGCCCACTCTCTTAATCCCTTCTTTCTTCCTGAGATAGTCGGAGATACTAGGTGTGTCAGCAAGACCCTCCTTGCGGAGCGTGAAGGTGGTACCCTCGAGCTGAGCCGCCCCCTGAAGGAAATAGCGGCTGTCAGTCCATAGCCCAGCTTCGTCCATAGCTACTACAGCTGTACCAGCCGAACCATTGAACCCGCTAATCCACTCACGATCTTTCCAGCAATCAGGAGTATATTCGCTGAGGTGGTGGTCTGAGCTGGGGATGATGTATGCATCGATATGCTCTTGGCTCATAGCATTCCTAAGAGCTTGAAGTCTACTTTTGATCTCTTCTTTCATATTATATATTCTTTATGTTACTTTGATATCTATTCTTATTTGAGAGAATGTGACGGACGGAGTAGGTCATTGACCGTCTTCACTGGATTAAATGTGGTAGCTGGTACAGCTACAAAGGCGGTAAGCCAATTACTCATGGCACCATTCCAAAGCCCAGGAAGCTCGAGCGCCTTGAGCTCTCTACCTTCTTGGCTCTTGTAGCTGATAAAACCTGTCTCAGGGTCGACAAAAGAGGTGAGGTCGAACTTATTGCCCCTATAGTCCTTAACACTCAGTACAAGGTCAACGGGATTGAAGTAGGTGCTGTGTTCAAATAGCTCTTTGTCTGTAGGGTCGTCCTGATTTATCTGTGTGCTCTCAAGTATCTGTAGGCTTGTACTACCATTTTCATTCTTTACAATATATGGTCCACCACCTGGTTCACCTAGATTCCTTACCATACCACAGACCCTCAGAGGACGGTTCAGTAACCGACGTAGGAAGCTAGTCTGCTCATCGGCCGAAAGATCATTAAGCGGGGTGGTGTCGATGCTAAACTTCTCTTTCACATAGGTGCGGATCTCATTGATCAGATTGCCGCTCGCCTTTTTGTCTTCGCCAAGTTGTGCCATAAACTTGTAGACCTGATTGCGAAGCTCCACTAAGAACCCACCCAATGCCTTCTTATATATAAGCGTGTCGCACCACAGTGGTTGTGGCACTACATTGTCTATATTTTTGATGAAGATAATGTCGCTCTTAATCTCATTGAGGTTGTGGATCAACGCGCCATGCCCTCCAGGGCGGAAGATAAGTTCGCCTGTAGCATCACGGAGGGGGTTATTCTCCATATCCACCGCAATGGTATCTGTATCGCTCATCTGTAAGCTGTGCGAAATCTCGAAGATAGCTGAATATCTCTCCTCTAGCTCTCCTTTTCTTTTGTGAATGAGAGCATTGAAAGGATCGATATGCTCGGGGCTTAGGGTGAAGTGCACCTTTACTGTGCCATCGGCATTTCGAGCATACTTCGATGCCTCTGCTAATTGCTCCTCTATAGGGGTGCGGCTACCATCTTGGTATTTGTGAAACAGGAGTAGTCCCTTAGGTAGATGCCCATAATTGAGCCCTTTCCGCTCAAGCAAATATTCTACTACCGTGCGTTCCTCCCCAGCTTGTATTAGTTTGAGGCACCCCTTGCCACCTTCTCCAAGCATACAAGAACGGTTGAGACTGTCAAAGAAGGCAAACTCCTCTATGTGATCTAAAAATTGGCGCACAGACTCTTTTTTCTCTCCGGTGTGCAGAAAGTGGTAGAGATCTTTGAACATTCTGGATGCAGCACCACTGGCAGGCACAAACCGACTCACCACAATGTCTCGAGATTGAAGTACCTTTTCCCATTGTTTCAAGGCACTTTCAAGTGCTTCACTTTCGAGTTTGTGTATGCCATCTCCCTCTTCTGCTGCTTTTACAATATGGAGAAAGGGAAAGCCTTGGGTAAATCGCCTTAACTGTCCTTCGAGTTGCTGGCGGGTGATACCCTTCACCGCCAGTTGTGTTTGGTCACTTTCTGATAAAATAAGTTCAGCCATCTTGATGATACCTTATATATATGTGTGTACTGTATGATCTCTCTGTGCTTATCTGCTAACAAATATACCCATTTCTCACCTAATCCCCAAGGTGCTCTAGTATTGACTTTCATTTTCTGAGGGAGGGTGGAGGGGTGTGGGTAGGTGGGCGCATGGAGGGATGTTCTATGTATT
>NZ_JADRGN010000070.1:0-3690 GCF_018206105.1 Porphyromonas levii | reverse complement strand
TCAATAAAGACGAGGAGCACCAAAGCCCTCAGCATATACTTCCCCACCTAGAGTAAAGCAGCAGAATACAGTGTGAGTAATAATATTGATAAACAAATTACCTATGGGAATAGATAGAGTTATTTTCGGATTAGTACTTCTCTCCACAATGGTATGTACATCCTACACTGCAAAGGGAGAGGGAAAAGAGAAGGTGCAGATTAGAGTCCACTACTCTACCAAGTACCACCAATTTGAAGGGCAGAAAGAAGCTCTTGAGGATGAAGCCATCTTGGATATCGGTGGCAAGATCTCCCACTTCTATGGACTTAATAATGTCCAAAGGGAGTTGATTAAGGAACAGGTTTTGGCACAAGGAGGTAGTTCGGGAGATGTAATGAATGCCTGCGAGCGGGCTGGCTACCCAAGGACAAACCTGAATTATCAGGTTTGGAGAAACTATCCTACGACTAATCGGCTTACCTTTACCGAGAAAACCTTTAAGCATCTGCGCTATACAGAGCCGATGAGCAAGCCAGAGTGGACTTTGGTGCCCAAGGATAGTATCATCGCAGACTACCACTGTCAGCAAGCCGAGACCGACTTCCGAGGTCGGCATTGGACGGTTTGGTTTACTACCGAGATACCTTATAGCGATGGTCCTTGGCTGCTTACCGGATTGCCTGGGCTTATTCTGCATGCAGAGGAGAGCGAAGGTCTATTCGCCTTTACGTGCACACAGATAGAGCGAGTGGAGAATGAAACCCTCTTCTATCCCAAGGGGAAATACGTGGATTGCAGCAAACAGGAATACCGTGAACTTATGAAGCTATTATGGAAATCGCCTGATGCGCTATTTGAGAAGTTGACCGGATTTAAGACTCGAGGGAAAGATAGGTTCGGCAATGACATTACCTATCCAGAGAGGGTGACACTATTTTTAGAAAAAGAGTAATCCTAGACGGTATGCGTTTGCTCCCATTTTATCTAGCGATAGTACTATCACTGATTTCCATTAGCTCTAGCGCACAAACTATATACAGTGCACGAGTAGTGGATGAAAAAGGGGTGCCTATACAAGATGTCAATGTCATGCTCTATCGTACGGAGTCGACCCTGGTAGGATATGCTTTTACTGGGGTAGACGGGAGGTTCCAGATAACAACGAAAAAGGCTACGAACCCAATAGCAATAGGATTTATGTTGCTGGGGTACGAGACGAGACGCATAAAGATAGAAGAGTTTAGGAGTGGCATGGATATTAAGCTACAGAGTACCACTTTTGAGCTCCGTGAAGTGAATGTCACTCCCGAGAGAGTTAGGCAGAAGCAAGATACACTGGTATACAGTGTGTCCAACTTTAAGCTTAGTCAGGACAGGAGTATTGCCGATGTGATAAAAAAGATGCCAGGGTTATCTGTTCGCACAGATGGACAAATTACCTTTGAAGGGAAGCCAATCAATAAATTCTATATTGAGGGGCTTGACTTACTCGGATCTAAATATGCACAAGCGAGTGAGAACTTAAGCGCTGACAAGATTCAGGATGTGCAAATACTGCAAAACCACCAGCCGATAAGGAGTCTAAAGGGTGTACAATTTAGTGAACAAGCAGCCCTCAACATTATATTAAAGGACGAGGTAAAGAATGCGTGGACGGGGATTCTGAATGCAGGGATAGGGAGCACAGCACAAGGAGAAAAAGAGATGCTCTACAGCGGGCGTCTGATGGGGATGATATTTGGACGGCAAATGCAGAACCTCTCTATGTACAAGTATGATAACACTGGAAAAGACATCACAAGGGAGGTCCATGACCTAGTGACGGAACTACGGGGGAATCAGAAGGAGGCAGGTCTACTGAGAAGGCTAGTAGCTCCCGCAGCAGAGATAGAAAGGGGACGCTCTACTTTTAATCAATCACATCTCGTCACTACCAACCATCTAATAAAGACTAAGAATGATAATGATCTCCGCTTTCAACTCTCCTACTTTTGGGATAAAGAAAGAGGGAACTCTTCTCAAGTAACGAAGTATCTGGAACATGAGGGAAGTATCCTTTCTGAGGAGAGTAGTGTAGGCTCAAGGGTGAAAAGATTGGAAGGGGAACTGACCTACAAAATTAATAAGGAGCGGAACTATATCAACAACCGCATAAATGGCAGCTTTACAGTAGACAGGAGCGAGGGAACCTCTCTTTTACAACAAAAACAGGTAGAGCAGAATGTAGTACTCAAGAAATATTATGTTACGGAGGACTTTGAGATCATACATCGCCTAAAGAATGGAAATACCATCGAGGGGGCTTCTCTTAGTACCTATAGTTCTCTCCCCGGGCAGTTACTGACTGCGCAGGGGTTTAGTGAGCACCTGAAGACATCGGCATTTAGCTCGGATAATTATGTAGCATTCAACCACTCCATTAAAGGTTTTATGCTAAACCAACGCATAGGGTACCAACTGAAGCACCAAGAGATAGACGTACAGTACCCTGAGGTAGATAGCAAAGAAAGGTATACCCAGCAGAATTGGTATATCTCGACAGGTGTGAATTACCGAAAGGATGCACTGGCTCTAAGAGCAACGTTAAAGGGCGATCTCTTATGGCAAAAGTATGGAGCAACGAAGAAGAGAAGGTTTACATTTCAGCCTAGCCTATTCATACAGTATGAGTATAGTGCCAACTCTACTGCCTCACTCTCCTATAATTACTTCGAGTATCCCGATGGTCTTACATCTATCTACCGCACACCTTTATACACTTCTTATAGAGTGGTCACAGCTCATACTGGGAGTTTGGAGCATAGAGGTAATCACGCAGTAGCTCTAGGACTTAAGTATCAACGTCCTATCAAGGGGTATTTTGCAAGTATCAATGCTTCGTGGAATAGGCGAACGAATGAGGTGCTATACCATAGTACTCTACAATCCTCCATATATAGACAAACACCTACTGAACAACGGTACGACGCTTCTAGCTACTTACTAAGTGCGAACTTGGCAAAGTCGTTCTTTAGATGGAGGACGTTAATTACCCTCAAGGGACGACAGCTTTGGAGTGATTACTACCTACTGATGAGGGATAAGAAAGAGCCTTGGCAATTGCAGAATAGCGAACTTAGCCTTGCCGTCTCTATGCAACCATCGAAGGTCATTTCTTACGAAGTAACCAGTAAGATAATGAGCTATAAACAGGCCAATAAAGCGGATCGGTCTATCGCTAACCCCCGCATCACTTCCTTCTCGCATGCACTCGAATTATTTATTTTCCCGCTAAAGAATCTAGGACTGGGGAGTAAGAGCGAATTTTACCATTACACTGACAAGAGCATACAAGGCAATGTATTCACTGATGCACACGTTAGCTACAAGAAGGATAGATACGAATTCAGACTCTCCTGCAGAAACATCTTTGGGAACAATCAATATCAGAGGAGGTGGCAGACATCGACTACAGATATTTACTCCATATTCCACATACGCCCAAGAGAGGTATTTTTTGACTTCACTATTTCGTTATGACACACAGATTATGGTATGCGGATATTATCGAGTCATCACCACTTGAACACTTCACTCGGTGTACGAGCTGAATCCAATTGAACTTGTAGCGACGCCACTACCTCAGGATATTGTTGCGACAAATCGAATAGCTCTCCAGGGTCATGACGTAGGTTCTACAGTTCGAGCTTGCTTTCCTTTGGTTGCTTA
>NZ_JADRGN010000069.1:0-4245 GCF_018206105.1 Porphyromonas levii | reverse complement strand
CACTAGCCCGTTGTCGAAAAATGGGGAGTACTATACTTGTTTTACTAACTTTTAAAAATTATCATTATGTCAACAATGAATTTATCGACTTCTTTCCTAGAGGTTTTACGAGAAGAGGAAATGGTTTATCTTGAAGGAGGAAGTTTCATGAACGAGGAGAGCCGAAGCCAAACTAATAATGGTAGTGGCAAATGTGAAGGAACAAATAACGCAGATGGTCGTTGTTCTGGAACTAACAATGCAGATGGCTTATGCCATGCAACAATTGAAATGAGTTAAATTTAGGTGGGGTGTGTCAATAATCAAGTGCAAATTTTGAGATGAATTTTGTCAAGGGAATGCCCTTGTGCTTCAATCTATCATTCTGATAGCTCATTATTTATAAATTCGATTGTTGACACACCCTCAAGTTGCCATAAATGTCATGAGAAAAAACAAATATCTAATAGAAAAAGACATCTCGCCAGGAGTACACTTATGTTATAACGCTTTCAACAATAGCTTCTTATTCTTGAATGAGAGAAGAAAAGGATTAATGGCTCAGAATGATTATGATTTACTTTTTTCTGAGGATCCCTCATTCTATGAACATCTAACAAAGAACGACTTCATTGTAGATGAAAATCTAAATGAATATGATATCATTCAAGATACTAAACGAAGATTACAATATAACAACTCTCTCTGTCATGTAATGGTAAACACGACATTAGATTGTAATCTAAACTGTTGGTACTGTTATGAGGTTAGAAAACCAGACACAAGACTATCAACAGACGTTATAGAGGGAATAAATAAATACATCCAACTTGAATATAAGAAGTCAAGGTATAACGTACTAAAGGTTTCATTTTTTGGAGGAGAACCTTTTGTTGACTTTCATGGAATCAAACAAATTTTAGATTCCGCTCAACTATTTGCAATGAGCAACAATATTCAACTTATCGCTGATTTTACTACAAACGCAACTTTAATCACTCCAGATATTATTTCATATTTGTCAAATTTTCATTGTGTATTCCAAATTACTTTAGATGGAGATCGAAGAGTTCACAATAAGATAAAGATTGACAAAAACAGACCTAATTGGGATACATATCAAGCTACGATAGATGTCTTAAAGTTAATAGAGAAACATATAGAAAACAGATATGTTGCAGTGAGAATAAACTTTAGTAATGCAACATTAAAGAGGATAGATGAGATTATCAATGATATTGATTTCCTAAATCGAAAGTACACATATGTGATTCTCAAGAAAGTTTGGCAAATTGATAAAGGCAAAGTAGATAAAAAACTTTTGTTTAACGCCATTAATAAGCTTTTCGATAAGAACTTTTTGGTTGATTACTACATTATGCCAAAGGGTTCAGTTTGCTTTGCAGAAAGAAATAGAGAAGTTTTATTTAACTATGATGGCAGGGTGTTTAAGTGTTCTACGATCTCTGAATTTAATGACGAAAACTCTCTTGGATCTTTTAATTTGGGAACTGGAGAAGTCACTTGGGATAAAAGCAAAAAAGCTGAATGGCTTAAAGATTTAACACAAGAGAAATGCAAACAATGCAAATGGTACCCAGTTTGCCTAGGTCCTTGTAATCGTCAACTCATTGCGCACAAAGGAAAAGATATATGCACATTCGATGCGATGAATATGGATACTACAGACTATTTATTGTATTCTTATAGATATCACAGACTTAAGATAGAATTAGAAAAAGAATCGAATCAAATGTAACCTTAACTTATTGCTATCACTATGGGGAAAAAATATAGGAAGTTTTTTTTGATACTGATTTTTGTATTGTTAAACATGAAAGGCATATACGCACAAAATCAGTTTAAAGGAATTGTAGTAACTATAGATGGAGAACCAATCACTGGTGCTCAGTTGGTGCTCTCTGAGGGTGATCAACTGGTGGCTATTTCTCTTGCCAGTGAGGAGGGCAAGTTTTCAATTGAGAATATCCCATCGGGGACATTCCTATTGGAGATCAACGCTTTGGGCTATGCTGAGTATGTACAGACTTTTACTTTTGATAAAGACTTATTGGATCTACGGTTTGTACTACAACCTGATAGCGCTATGACACTTGGAGAGTTGGAGGTTGTTGGTGATCGAGTAAGGCAAACAGCTACTGGAGAGGTATACTTTTTAAGTGAAAAAGCAAAGAGTAGTCGTAATCCTTTTGTGGCACTTAGTGAAATCCCTCGACTAAGGGTAAACGTTGCAATACAGAGCATCAAGATGGAGGATGGCACTAGTCCGATTGTATTGGTGGATGGCAAGCCAGTAAATACTGGAGTAAACCCTATCAATTCTGAGGATATTGCCTCTGTAGAGGTGATTGAAGTCGTGAGTGCTAGATATCTACAAAAGGGGTATCAGAATATGCTCAATATAAAGCTCAAGAGCAAGCGTCGCCCCTATCAATTTTTCCAAGTGGCGGCTAGAAGCGATATTTTACCAGGCAATGGATTTGGAGTAGGATATTTTGAGGTGGGGAATACTAAAGTATCTCTTTTCGGTCGTTTGTCTCTCAATGGCACGCTTAATCGTAATAGCGACTATGAGCAATGGCAGGAGGATACTGATTTTCACAAAGCTAGCAAGGGCACTTCTTTAGTCAATAACCGTGGCGTGAATGGTGACCTAATCCTCAAATGGCAGATTGGGGAGAGGGACTATATGGCAGCCCAGTTTTATGGCAATAAGAAGAAGGATTGGAGTGAAATGAGTGGAGCAGGAACGCTAAGACAAGCAGTAGAAACTCCTTTTACTCTATCATCTAATAGTGTAGATAATAGCTATATCCTAACGGGAGGTCTATTTTACCAGCACGACTTTAAGGACAAATCTCAGTTGCAGGCGAGATACTGGTACAATAAGAATCGTAATAAACTTGATGGCGACCACATAGAGGCGTATAGTAGAGGGGTAGAGAATAAGTACCTATTTGAATACGACAATCAGCGCTCCTCTATGAATCTTGAGGTCAACTACACTAAGCAGTCGGAAAGTGGAAGTAGTATTGATATCGGAAGTAATACACGGTGGATCAATGATAAGATCGAGCAGGTGAGTGAGCAATTGCCTATCTTTAATCATCGGCGATTTGACGAATACTTCTACGCCTCTTTCTCAAGCAAAATAGGAAAGCTCAATTATATGCTTTCGGCTGGATTGGAGGGTATTTGGCTTGATGCGGGTGGCGAGAAGAACAGCTACTGGAGACCAAGGTTTGCTGTTTCTGGCAACTATGTGATTGATAAGAAGAACACTATTCGTCTCAATTATAATCTGACTAATACCAGCCCAAGTGTAGGACAACTTAATCCCTACAACACTTCTAGTGACCCTCTAGTAGTTACACGAGGTAATCACCTGCTCATGCCTGAGCAGATGCATACAGTAGGGCTCAATTATAGGCTTAGATTGGGGCGATTCTTCCTCACTCCTCTGACCGTTACCTATAATCATTATACTGATAGGATTACCCCATACTCCTATATTGATCAAGGAGTTCGGGTCAACACTTATCAGAATGACGGGAAGTTTGACTTCTTATATTGGGGAGCAAACATTAACTATAACTTTAGGGATGGTTTGAGCTACGCTTATGTAGGAGGTGGACAAAATCGCTACTACTTTGAGGGGCAAGAGGTAAAGACTATGCCCCTAGTCAATGCTGGTGTGTGGTGGTACAAGGGTAAGTGGATGTTTGGTGCTGATATTAGCTGGCAAAAGTATAGCTATACTCCTCAGTCTAGAACGCAGTATTTTAGACCCACCTTTGCACAATTACAGGTTAATTATAATATCACTCCTGACTTTTATATTGCCGTGGCTCTGCAAAACTTTACTGGTGCTCTGACGACTGAAACCTTCTCGGAGACTGGCTCCTTCAAATCTTACAACTGGAATAGGCAGACAGACCTTGGTTTCCGACCTTGGATTCTTCTCCGCTACACTATTCGTAAGCATACCAAGGAAAAAATAGGCATAGGTAATGTGCTGCAAAGCCAAGAACAAGGAATAAAGCTCTAAATTAATTTCGTTTTCATTTACTGCATATTTACTCTTTGATGAGGTGAGCGAGTAAAGGGTCGGATTTGATGCGGGTAATTTCACTGTCAACGAGGAATAGCACTTCTTGTTTGACACGCTTATAGTTGGCTTCTATGGTCTCTTGGAGATTATCGGAGCCATCTTCGTTTTGGAAAGTGGCTATTTCGGGGATAGGC
>NZ_JADRGN010000068.1:0-4533 GCF_018206105.1 Porphyromonas levii | reverse complement strand
GCAATTCTCGAGATTGAACCTATTCGATGGCGTTAGGTTCTGTGGTGGATACCACTCATCTACAGGAGGTAAGTCGTACACCTTAGAATGGTCGGATCCGAGGGTATACGATTCTCCCCATGCTCCATTAAGCGTTCCTCTTAGGATATGATTATGCTCATAATCTGTACCAACCCCAGCTTGGAACCCTCGCATTTTATTTTGTACCACCCAGAAGAGCACGTTCATCTTTGTTGGAAGAGCAGATTTACTCGCCTCATCATAGGGCTGGGACTTACAAGAAACCTTCACACGCTTGCCGTCTAGTAACTCTACCTTCAAAGAGGAAGAAAGGGTTGGTTTCTTATTCACCTCTTCTCTAGTGGCATAGCCTCCATTGTATGTGATGGGCACATTATTGACATAGATGCTAGGGAAGTAGGGAACCCCACAATGTTTATAATAGGGATTTATGATATCACCTCTAGGTATCAGCTCTTCATTAACCGTATAATAGCCATAGGAGTGGATACTTACAAGTATCAGATTGGGATGCAACTCTTTGGAATAATCATTTAAATCCCTCAATCTGCTGATACAAGCAGGACATCTTTGCCCTGTAAAGTCTACTGCTACGACATTTGACTTCGCATTCCCACCAGTAGGAGGCGTAGGGGCAGGCGGATTGTCGGGTATTGGTTGCTCCTCAGGTGGAGTGGGCTTCTCCTCAGGAGGTGTCACTGACGGAATATCTTCTTTCACAGAAGTAGGGTCATACTCAAATACGTAAATCCAGTGTGCTACCTCCTTCTCCTTGTTCTTTATGCACATACGAACCCGATATGTATCTTTCTTTGCTGGGTTCTTCAAGCCAAAATGCAACGTAATATTGTCTTTTTCATGGGGTGTGTACTTC
This sequence comes from Porphyromonas levii, assembly GCF_018206105.1. Classification (NCBI taxonomy): domain Bacteria; kingdom Pseudomonadati; phylum Bacteroidota; class Bacteroidia; order Bacteroidales; family Porphyromonadaceae; genus Porphyromonas; species Porphyromonas levii. The sequence continues at coordinate 3,638 of NZ_JADRGN010000068.1, read as the reverse complement.
GGGTTATGGTACTGTTGCTGTAGACCAGTTAGTGCTGAACAATTATCCAAGCAGATACTAACAATCCCAGAATTGGTGTCATCCTTGTGGTCCATCTTCTCTGCAAGCACATCCAGTACAATACCCTTAAGTTGTTCCTCCTTTAAGCCTGCTACAGTTACCACAGGTGATTCTAGCTCTACGATGCCATTGTTTAACTTCTTACCAACAGTGGCTTTTAATTCTTTCCCAGAGGCTATAGGTTGGTTGTCGAGGTAAAACTTTATCTCAGTCTCCTTAGGCTCGGGTTTCTCTTCCTTCTCTGTTTCGGCGTCATTCGAGGTTATACCCGAACCAAGTGGCGCAATGGCTGCTTCATAGATTTCGTCAGTCTTCTTGTTGTAGAGAAAAGCAATCACCTTGGCATTCTTCACCTCCTTTACTGACTGTGGCAACTCCGTAGTTACGGAACGTGTCTCCCCGAGTTGGTAGTCTGCCTCCGTAGCGAGTGCATCCCTAAGTACATTGTGGTGCAGGAACTTCGGCTCCACCTTATTGCCTACCTTTTGTGAAGCATAGATGTCCTCTACAACCCAGACCGCCAAGCCAACCTTCTCACCTTTATCCTGAGACGAGAGCTTCGTACCACGTATCGTGAAGGTTACCTCACGCCCTTTTACTGCACCAATCTTTACCTCTATTTGGTGGGTAGCTTTCTGCTCCAATATCTTTTGTGTAAGAGCCGTCCAAGCACTTCTATCATCAGAATATCGCTCCTTAGCACTCCCGATTGGTAGCCTATTGATCATCACCCCCAGGTACAACACTGGGGATAGCGAACTTCTCGGCACATTTATCAGCGAGAGCCGACTCTAGTGTAGCCTCAGTTTGCTTCGTGCGCTTAGCGTGCATTTCCACTGTGATTACATTGGGCGCATACTTCTTTGATACCTCTTGGAGAATTTTCGCAGCGGTGGGGCAATTGATACACAGCTGACCTGTGTACTCCTCTACCAAGATGGTCTTCCTTTGCTGAGGGAGTTCCTCTTTCTCCTCTTCTTTTGGAACCCATCGGTCTTTGCTATTTACCTTTTGTGCACATCCCCATAGGACACCACCCAGTAGGATAGAAAGGACTACAAAAGCCCAAATACTATTCAAAAATCTCATATCTTCAAAATGTAACGATTATATATCAAAGTTGTACGATAGATAAACTCCCTGAGTGGCTGGCATCAAGCGGCATACTCCGCCAGAGCAATTGATACCTTCCCTGGTCTTGCCATAAGAGAGCTGTAGCCTGTGTGCCCCAAACGAGCCAGCTATGCTTCCCATATAGAAGTGCTCCTTAGTGGTTCCGATATTCCACTGATCGCTAAGGGTAACCATAATATGAGGTAGTATAGAGCACTCCACAAGCCCAAACACCCAGTCTCCTTGTGCTTGCTTACTCATCAGGTACTGCAGCTCCGAGCGCAAGGTTACCTTGGACGATAGTTTGTTCTTCCCCTCGTAGATAAAGATATTGCTGGATACCAAGTCCCCATTGATGGCATGCCCCTCAATCGCTTGCTGGTTATACAGCTGGTTGGAATACCCGAGAGAGAAGGTATAGGTAGGAGAGACTTTCCTCTTGATGTCTAGGTCTATACTATGGTATAGAGGTCCTCCCATTCCGAAAAACGAACTACTATATCCGTCGCTACCCATGATGCTAGGGTCTTGCGGGTTGCTTTCCCATTCAGGTTGCTCCCAAACTCTCTGTATATCCCTTACGACAGAAGCCGTGAGCTTGATATCGGTGCCGTACCTGCCACCGAGCCAAGAGCCTTTTTCTAGCTTTGTTGCAAACTGACCCTGGAAGCTCCACTCCCCTTTGGGCTGTGTAGCATAAGGATAGAGGGCAGCGAGCGAGTAGGTCTGTTGCTTAGTGAAAGGTTGGAGGAAGTTGATACGCATATCGTTTTGTGAGGCACCTCTATCCGAACGGAAGTCGAAGTTCTCACTTCTCCTCGCGCCTATGAATAGACTATTCTTGCCCCAAATATAGCTGGCAGTCAGCATAGCCACAGAGCCTCTACGGAAGATATAGTTATTCCCTCTACTTGGATCAGCACCCTTTGCAGCATACTCCATATAAATATTGAGGTCTTTATAGGCAACCGCCATCCTACTAGCCCAAGCCCCGACAGTCTCAGGGAGTACCAACGCCATGGTTTGCCCATCTCTGATCTGCGTAATCTCTTCTTTGCGCTCATACTTAGCTACATAAGAACCACCCACTCTCAGGAGCACTCCATGGTCTGTGGTGCCGAGTAGATCGCCTACATTCAGCTCCATATCGCCCCCACCCAGAGCTCCTCTATCAGGGTTCCAGACCTTCCACCCACGGTCGAAGTGGTTGCGGTGCTGACCTGCTACCAGTTTGATAGAGAGTAGATCTCTAAAGTTATATGCCAAGCGACCGCCACGGATAGAGTTATCGAGCCCTAGGCTACGATCCTCATAAGAGCGCAAGACTAAGCCACTGCCAAACTGGTCGTACACATCGCCCAGAGTAGCTTCCCAAGACTTGTATTGCCCCGTGAGCGCTACATAAGGAATGCCCCAACCTTTATTGGTTTCGAAGCCAGGTAAAGGGCGAACCATCTCTTCTAGTCTCACCCCTAGGCGGATATACTTATTGTGAATCTGGGTGGTCAGATAGTTGACCCCATGATAGCGATTGGCGGTATGCTCAGGGCTTGTAGAATAATGGAGATCCGATTGGATGCCCAAGTTGACCTGCCATTTATTGGCATCCGTCTCCTGACCATACGAAATGCCGTACCAGCAGAGGCACAGTGCAACGCCCTCTAATACACGATTCAATAGACTATTAATCTTCATTTGTTAGCAGATCTAATGGCTTTGATAATCTCCGACTCTCCGCCCTCTACATAGCCTGTCTTTCGTAGGATTATTTTGCCCTTTCCATCTAGCACGATGACATTAGGCACTACATTCACACCCATAGCTCTTTTGAGCTCAGTATTGGTATCCAGAAGTACAGGAAACTCCCAGCCATGTGCGTGCACCACTGGTTTGACCTTAAACTCATCAGACCCTTCATTGATAGAAATAGCATAGAGCGTGACGCCCGTCTCGTCTTGCCAATCTTCGTACACCTCCTGAATGGCATCTAGCTCTCTAAGACAAGGTTTGCACCAAGTTCCAAAGAAAGAGAGAATTACAGGCTTCCCTTTTTCGAGGAAAGAGGCGGTTGAGACTGTTTTCCCATTCAAATCCTTTAGCTTAACCACCGGTAAGGACTGAGCCATTCCCTGAAGTGAGACAAGACAAAAAGCGATGCACAATACTAACTTCTTTGATAACTTTTTTCGCAAATCCATCTGAGTTTCTATCTAACAAGTAAAAAACGACTATAACTACCCTGAAGAGCACAAAGCGCTCTAGTAGTGTAATAGAGGGCAAATATAAGAAAAATGGTATAGAAAATATGCCATCGTTAATAAAAAATATAGAGATGCGCTCGAATACTGTCTAAAAAGCGGTAACCCATGACTACCAAAGACGTCCCCACCACTACTATCGAACGACAATAGCTATAGTGCATTTCACCCCTCTATAGCCTACTGACTGCGGCTTGCGGGAGTAGT
>NZ_JADRGN010000067.1:0-5839 GCF_018206105.1 Porphyromonas levii | reverse complement strand
CAAAAACAACTCCCCCGATGAAATCAGCATTTCACTCCTCAAAATGCCCGAAAACCACCTCAAAATATACTCTAGGGGTCAAACTTGGGCCAATGCTCGCAAAACTCCTCTTTAGTATAGGTTAGTATCCCTTTACCTGGGTCTGCAACATAGACCCTATAATTTCCCCTGCGGAGTTTCTTAACCTTATAGACTACGACAAAATGATTCTGATTCCAGTGTGCGATACATGGGATCATTGCTTCATTCGTTAGTGTCGCAAAAGTAACACGACCTCCCAATGAGTGCAAACCCCTTTTTCTGAAGCTTTACTAATGCCCAGTAAGGAGACCCCTTCCTTACCTAGAGCACAGTCCTCACGGATTTGCTCTAAGTTGGGATTACGACCATAGTGCTTGACCACCATAGCCAAGCACGCAGGACCACAATCCATCGAATCATTTTGGTCGGATGAGATAAATGCCTAGAGGATACACATACTTAGGAACCTATTATTAGACCTATAGGTCTAAATGTTTCATCATTTCTCTCCTGTCAAGATACCAGATTGATAAGATACATTGTCTGACAGCTTTTTACGCCCTGTATTGCTTTTCTTTCCATACGAAAGGTTTAGCGTAAGATTTATACGAAATAGATTTTTGATCTCATCTAGGTATTCATACCTTCTATAAGGTGCAACGGCTGAATAGTTCTCTATAGCAGATATATGTCTAGGCGAAAATAGATTTAAAGCATCTACAGAAACCCTAAACTTACTGCCGAAATATCCAAGCGACAGCATATGCCCATCTTCATTTCTTGTCAATGTTTCTCCCCAAAAATAATCTGATGTCCTATGCTTCATAGTCCAAGCAAGAGACCATTTCTTATAATTAAGAGCTAACCGACCGCCATAATATGGTATTAGCTTTTCATGATAATAGCTATTCCCCTGACTGATATAGTACTTTAAACCACAGTAGACTTTATAAGTTAGTAGATCCTCAAAAAGCGTTCCTCTATATTCGACCTCTGGTATAAGGCTTTGCATTCCCTTGTGATTCTCTACACTTCGGATGATTTTATCACCCTCAATAAAGCTACTCTCCATAATTGGTGATGAGGAGTAGGTGTGATTAAGATACAGAGCCAAAGCGGACTGCTTAAAATTGAGACTAAATATCAAACTATTATAGTAATTAATCTGACGAGTAAGATTTTGGTTGCCACGCTGTATCTGTACAAAATCTATCTCCTGCGAGTAGTGGGAAAGATTAGCAAGAGTCGGTGTCTGGTTACTGATCGAACCGAAATAGCGAAGATCAAACTTCTTTGACGGGCTGTAGCGTATCGTTAGGGATGGCTGAAAAATGTAATAACTATTGTGCCTACCATCATTATTTTGCCAATCACCACTAATACCTACACCTGCTCTTAAATATAAGCTATTACTCAGCTGCTTTCCATACTGACTAAAAAAATACCCATTCGTATTACTCATCTTCAACAAGTAGTCAGAGCTTATACTACCATTTGCGGATTGTAGATATTTATTTTGAGTATTTGAATGTCTCAGCTCTAGTCCAAGCGATACAGTACCAATAGAGAGTTTATTCTCATATAGTGAAGAGAATCCAATACCACCTTGCTCTTCATTTGCTTCAGTATTAAAATATTGATTGTTAATCAGATTCACTTCAGAATATTCACGTTGATAATTAGACTTCGTATACATCCCTGTTAGATTGAGGGCGAAAAACTGCTGATCATCAAACATATATTGGACATAAAGCCCCATGCGAGGTGTTTTGTATTTACTTGCAGATAAGTCTTTTAGGTTTACAATCTCATCCTGATACTTGATGACACTTTCCCAATCACGATTAGGGCGATTATTAATATTCACACCCGCATAGAAGTGAACCATTGTCTTATCTTTCTGATAATTATAGTCAAATTTTAATGAGTGGTTATCATACTTAAAGCGATTCGGCTTGCCTACTTCATTTCGCTCAAGCCTCCTATCTGACAAGGTGAATTCTTCTTCATTTTCTCTCCATAGGTGGTGCCAATTACGATAGCCGACATAGTAAGAGAGGGAAAACTGTGAATACTGTGTATTTACTTTGGCTACAATATCATCCTCTCCAAATACAGTAGCTAACCCGTGCCAAAGAGACATGTATAGAGAGCCCCCAGCTTCTCTCTCGTTAGTAATTATATCCAACACGATATCGGCATACCCATATTTTGCTTCAGGTATATCATGATATTCGATTCGTTTGACTTCTTTAGGAGATAAGGAGCTGAGTTCTTTGGTGCTAACAGCCCGACCATTAATTAAGACTTTTGCAATGCCTCCACCATTCACCGATAGACTCTTTGTAATCGCATCAATTTGGATACGAGGCAGATTAATCTTCTCTAGCATTATTAAAGCATCAGTTGCATTGAGCTTATGGGTGTTGTTTGGTACGACATACTTTATCCCATCTCTAATAGTAGTCAAGGAAGCAGAAATCACTACCTCGTTTAATATCTCAGACTCCTCCCTCAAGAACAGAGTCCCTACATTGATATTACCCCCTTTAGAGTCTATAAATAATGTGTCTGAAGCAAAACCAATATGAGAGGCAACTAAGAAATATTTCATCCCTTTTGTATAAGTATAATCCAAAGTAAAACTCCCACTAGGTGGCGACGCAATAGTCCTACTGAGTGGAGTGTTATTACCCGAATACAGCGTAACAGTAGCCGCAAAGACTGTATCAGATTCAAAGTAAACTTTCCCTTCTATGGTACTTGTGTTCTGAGCGGAAACATAAAGGGTTATTGTTGTAAAAACAATAACTAGTATACCCTTGAATACCTTCATAAGACCTTATTGTTTGATATTTTAGCTAGATGATTCATTAAACATTTTTCAAGGACTCCAACTCCTTTATACAAAGAGCAGATGTTATAATTTGAGTCTTCATATATATTTTTTATTCTATAATAAGCACAACCACCAGAGCATATCGGTAAATGTTTACAATCTTTACACATAGGATCATCAAAGCAATTAGCAGATACAATGTATCTTGTCATAAGATCCACATTCGTAATTCCAGAAAAAATATCACCAATAATCTTCTTTTTGTCACCTAATTCGTTCCAGCATTTATATAGTTCTCCTTTTGGACCTATCATAAATGAATTTAAATGTGTGGCAAAACAGCCTTTTCCTTGTAAAACAGGATAAAAATTCACTCTTTCCTTAATGTTAAAAAACAAATTTCTAATATCATCATGAAGTAGTGATTCACACCCCATGCATTTGTTCTTTTTATCTTCTATTCTAATAATTCCAGGATATACATTTAACCTCTCTCTATAATTACTATATTTGCTCTCAAGTAAATCACGAATAAGAATATAATCATTCACATTGTTCTTATCAATATTTACTCGAACATGAATGTTTGTTTTTTCTAGAGAATGTAGCAAAAGCCCTATGTTTTCAACGATTTTGTCAAAGGTCCCTTTCCCATTTGATTTTAAACAGCGGGTAGCATTGTGTCTCTCTTTTTCCCCATCAATTGTCACTTGTATTCTATCAAGGGGGAACTCTTGGAATACATTTATAACCTTTTGATTTACTAAATAGCCATTTGTAACTAGGAAGTTAAATATTATCTCTTTTTCAGGGGCATTGTCTTTAAATCCGACTAGGATTTTTTCGATAGTTTTAATTGCCAACAAGGGTTCTCCTCCGTACCATGTTAAGTGAAGATATTTTGAATCCTTAAATTCTTTGACAAAATGAACCAAAGCATCAATTGTTTCATCGCTCATAAAAACATTTTCTTTGTTTTCTTCAAAACAATAAGGACAAGCAAAATTACACTCTGTTGTAGGAGCGATAACTAGTATCAGTTTTTCTTTTGACATTGAGCTCATTCTCATTTCAAGCTTTTTGGCTCTAATATATATATCTTCGTCCTCTATTGTCGTGATAACGCCTCTTTCTATGAACTCAACTGGGATATTGCTCTTTCGTAAATCCTCTTTAGAAAACAGTTTCTTTTTGTGGAAATTCATTAAAAGTCGATAACAATCCCTTGAAATCTCAAGCAAAGAGTTATCCGTCGCTAAATAGGCATACGTCTTTCCTTCAGGAGTACAAAACAAAGTACAATATGTTGATATTTTATATTGCATATAGATTTTAATTGCAAATAGAGGAAGTAGAAAATGAAAAGCTTGAAAACTTCAACTTGAATATCATTCTCATACTCCCTCTAAGTTGTTAAATTCTATCAGCCTGATTATCCAAACTGAATCATACTTACTCTACTGACGTTATTATTGCCAGAGCCACAAGTACAATCTACTTCCAGTTCAGAGCCTTTGTTTGAGTTCCCTGAACCACAAGTACAATCCTCACCTGATTTTGAGTTACTGTTAGCAGAACCACACGTACAGTCCATGTATTCGTTCCTTCCACCTTGTATTCTAGAAAGGAAGTTGATAGACATCGGCTCCACACCTCTAATGATTTCTTTGATTTCGCGTTTCATAATGACAAATTTTTCGAAAATTATCCCCTCACATTAAGCCCTCAGGGTTAGGCTGTATCCATAATTGCACTTATTTCTCATATAATGGCTCCTTATGACCATTTAGATAGATACCGTAGGGTACCCCACTTATAATATGTGATTACATGGGAGTTCCCTTTTTCTATCTTGTCATCTGTGCCTCCAACAGCAGTGTATATGTTGAGCTTTTCCATAAGTCTGAATGTTAGATTATTTTTATTCGTCTCAAAGGTAGTGAATATATTTGATTAAAACAAGCTTTTCTTCGACTATTAGTGTTTCATTTACAAGAGTGGCTAATGTAATATAGCAACCAAGCGAGTGCAAGCCCTCTTTTCTGTCGCCTTACTAATGCCCAGCGAAGAGACGCCCTCTTTACCTAGGGCACAATCCTCACGCATTTGCTCCAAGACAGGATTGCGACCATAGTGCCTGACCACCATAGCCAAGCACGCAGGACCGCAATCCATCGCATCGAGTTGTTTAATTACTATAATACTCCCCATAAACTAGACAACTCAAAAGTGTTACAAAAGTGTTAGATTTGAGAACTAATGAATTAAAACCGGTCATTTTATGACGACAATTAAAAAAGAAGTTTATGGGACACAGAAGTAAATACAGTTCGAGTTTTAAGGCTCAAGTTGCTTTAGCAGGCATGAGGGGCGAGGAGACGATACAGAGTTTAGCGAAGCGATACGAAGTCAGCCCGAGCAAGATTACAGAGTGGATGCGAGAGCTTGAGGAAAAAGCTGCACAAGCTTTTGAAAAGCCATCTACTAATACTGTAGAATTTAAGAAGATAGAGCGTGAGAATAAGCGACTATTACAGAAGGTAGGACAGTTAACGATTGACTGCGATTTTTTTGCGACTGCCTGCGAGGATGCCGGACTCAAAGTGAGATAGTAGAGATGGACCGTCAGCGCCCCGCAGGCTTAAGCCGAAATCGTTTCTGTAAGTATATGAAGCTTAACCGTTCAAGCTTGTACTATACGCCAAAGGGAGAAAGTGAAGAAAACTTAGAAATGATGCGTATCATTGATGAGTACCACACAGAGCACCCTACAGCTGGAGTTGTACATCTGCGTGATATGCTAAGACTAAGAGGTTACTCCGTTAATGAGAAGCGTGTAAGGAGACTTATGCGTAAGATGGACATACTAGTGATCTACCCACAAAGGAGCCTCAGTAAGGGTACTGTGGTGAGCTATGTACATCCCTACTTACTTAGCCCAAGTTTGACCCCTGTCGGATTGTAAGTGACTGGTACTGG
>NZ_JADRGN010000066.1:0-5000 GCF_018206105.1 Porphyromonas levii | reverse complement strand
GAACTTACCCGACAAGGAATTTCGCTACCTTAGGACCGTTATAGTTACGGCCGCCGTTTACTGGGGCTTCAATTCAAGGCTTCTACTTGCGTATGACCTCTCCTCTTAACCTTCCAGCACCGGGCAGGTGTCAGGCTATATACATCTAATTTCTTATTAGCATAGCCATGTGTTTTTGATAAACAGTCGCTTGGGCCTATTCTCTGCGGCCGTTGAATCACTCCAACGGCGTCCTTTATCCCGAAGTTACAGGACCAATTTGCCTAGTTCCTTAACCGCGGCTAACTCGAGCGCCTTAGTATACTCAACCCAACTACCTGTGTCGGTTTGTGGTACGGGTCAATGTGTCATTAAAACGTTTAGCGGATTTTCTTGGGAGCCTGTTTACGCCCATATTGCTGCACCCGAAGGATTCACATACTATCAGGTTCGACTCTTACGGCGGATTTGCCTACCATAATCAACGTCTACACCCTTTAACCTACTATTCCAACAGTAGGCAGGACTGTCACTTCTCCGTCTCCACATCACTTAACACACCGAGTAAGGGAATATTAACCCTTTCGTCCATCGAGATCTCCATACGGATTACCCTTAGGTCCCGACTAACCCTCCTCCGACGAACGGTGAGGAGGAAACCTTAGTCTTTCGGCGAGAGAGATTCTCACTCTCTTTATCGTTACTTATACCTACATTTGCACTTCCAGAAAGTCCAGCACACCTCGTCGATGTACCTTCAACCTCGCTGGAATGCTCCCCTACCGATTAGTAAAACTAATCCCACTGCTTCGGTAGACAACTTATGCCCGATTATTATCCATGCCACAATCCTCGACTAGTGAGCTGTTACGCACTCTTTAAATGAATGGCTGCTTCCAAGCCAACATCCTAGCTGTCTATGCATCGTGACCGCGTTTAAGTCAACTGAGCTGTCATTTCGGGACCTTAGCAGATGGTCCGGATTCTTCTCCTTTCGGACATGGACCTTAGCACCCATGCCCTCACTCCTAGAGTGTTCATATAAGCATTCGGAGTTTGTCTGGACTTGATAGGCGGCGAAGCCCTCGCATCCAATCAGTCGCTCTACCTCTTATATTTAAACTCTAAGGCTGCACCTAAATGCATTTCGGGGAGTACGAGCTATTTCCAAGTTTGATTAGCCTTTCACCCCTACCCTCAACTCATCGGAGAATTTTTCAACATTCTACCGTTCGGTCCTCCATGCAGTGTTACCTGAACTTCAACCTGGTCAAGGGTAGATCACTTGGTTTCGCGTCTACTATATATAACTAAATCGCCATTTAAAACTCGCTTTCGCTACGGATCCAAGCCTGAAGCTCTTACCCTAGCTATACATAGTAACTCGTAGGTTCATTATGCAAAAGGCACGCTGTCACCCCATAAAGGGCTCCAACCGCTTGTAAGCAGACGGGTTCAGGGTCTATTTCAATCCTCTACGCGAGGTACTTTTCACCTTTCCTTCACAGTACTCGTTCACTATCGGTCTCTAAGGAGTATTTAGCCTTGGGGGATGGACCCCCCAGATTCACACAGGATTTCACGTGTCCCGCGCTACTCAGGATACTACTAGCCAAGCCTTCACTTCAAGTACGGGACTATCACCCTCTATGGTGGAGCTTTCCAACTCGCTTCTTTTCATTACCGCCTGTAACATATCGTAGTCCTACAACCCCACCCTTGCCGAAACAAGGATGGTTTGGGCTCGTCCCCGTTCGATCGCCACTACTAAGGGAATCACTTTTGTTCTCTTCTCCTAAGGGTACTTAGATGTTTCAGTTCCCCTCGTTTGCTCCTACATTCGTAGGTAATAGGCTATTAAACCTATTGGGTTGCCCCATTCGGAAATCTGTGGATCAAGTCGTATGTGCCAATACCCACAGCTTATCGCAGCTTGTCACGTCCTTCATCGCCTCTTAGAGCCAAGGCATCCACCGTCTGCCCTTAATTACTTTATAACCTTCTTTATCACATATCCCTCGTAAGAAATATGCAACGCATAATGCTGTATAATAACAATATTATTCGATTTGCTCTACGCTTTAAGTATACTAAACATTGTCGCTCAAGTAAAAATTCAGAAGAATTTGCTCACAATGAGATATCATCTCATCTTGAAAAGACCTTCAATAGCACTTGCGTACTACTTCCAGAATCCTCTTTTGTCTCTTTACTATTGTTTCAATATAAAATATATTTGCCAATATGTCTATGATCGCTCGGTTTATACTAAGCGTCCCTTAGTCAACCAAATGTGGAGAATAACGGATTCGAACCGATGACCCCCTGCGTGCAAGGCAGGTGCTCTAGCCAGCTGAGCTAATTCCCCGTATTTCTATACATCCCTCAGAAAGCTACTCACTAGTAAGCTCCCATGCCGGTAGACCCAGGCAGAGTTGAACTGCCGACCTCTACATTATCAGTGTAGCGCTCTAACCAACTGAGCTATGGGTCTGTTGATACCCAACCCATCTACACTCAACCTCTCATTACCTTACACCTAACAGAACTAAGAGATATAAGCAGGCAGTATAAAAATAGGGTTGCCGTATAATTAAATATACCAAGACAAAGGAACAAACAAGCCGAACAATTAACAATGTGTCCATATATACTTCCTTGTATCGTATGACTACACCTCGGTCGACTATGTTATTAATGAGACGTAATAAGTGGAGATAGCTCCTCTGAATACTCCAGAAAGGAGGTGTTCCAGCCGCACCTTCCGGTACGGCTACCTTGTTACGACTTAGCCCCAGTCACCGGTCTTACCCTCGGACGCTCCTCGCGGTCACGTACTTCAGGTACCCCCAGCTCCCATGGCTTGACGGGCGGTGTGTACAAGGCCCGGGAACGTATTCACCGCGCCATGGCTGATGCGCGATTACTAGCGAATCCAGCTTCACGAAGTCGAGTTGCAGACTTCGATCCGAACTGAGATGAGGTTTGGAGATTGGCATCCTGTCACCAGGTAGCTACCCTTTGTCCTCACCATTGTAACACGTGTGTCGCCCTGGATATAAGGGCCGTGCTGATTTGACGTCATCCCCACCTTCCTCTCGCCTTACGACGGCAGTCTCGCTAGAGTCCTCAGCACTACCTGCTAGTAACTAACGATAAGGGTTGCGCTCGTTATGGCACTTAAGCCGACACCTCACGGCACGAGCTGACGACAACCATGCAGCACCTACATATAAGTCTCCGAAGAGAAAAAGAATGTTTCCATCCCCTGTCCTATACATTTCAATCCCAGGTAAGGTTCCTCGCGTATCATCGAATTAAACCACATGTTCCTCCGCTTGTGCGGGCCCCCGTCAATTCCTTTGAGTTTCATCGTTGCCGACGTACTCCCCAGGTGGATTACTTAATGCTTTCGCTTGAGAGCATACATTATATCGCATACTCTGAGTAATCATAGTTTACGGCGTGGACTACCAGGGTATCTAATCCTGTTTGATACCCACGCTTTCGTGCATCAGTGTCAGTTACACTTTTGTAAGCTGCCTTCGCAATCGGAGTTCTGCGTAATATCTATGCATTTCACCGCTACACTACGCATTCCGCCTACATCAACTGTACTCAAGCAAACCAGTTTCAACGGCAAGACTATGGTTGAGCCACAGCTTTTCACCACTGACTTAATCTGCCACCTACGCACCCTTTAAACCCAATAAATCCGGATAACGCTCGTATCCTCCGTATTACCGCGGCTGCTGGCACGGAGTTAGCCGATACTTATTCTTAGGCTACTTGCAGGTAGGTACTCGTACCTACGTTTACTCGCCCACTAAAGAAGTTTACAATCCATAGGACAGTCATCCTTCACGCGACTTGGCTGGTTCAGAGTTTCCTCCATTGACCAATATTCCTCACTGCTGCCTCCCGTAGGAGTTTGGGCCGTGTCTCAGTCCCAATGTGGGGGATAAGCCTCTCAGCTCCCCTATCCATCGATGCCTTGGTGAGCCGTTACCTCACCAACTAACTAATGGAACGCATGCCTATCTCTTAGCAATAAATCTTTCCTTAATCATCCATGCGGATAACTAAGTGTATGCGGTATTAGTCCGGATTTCTCCGGGTTATTCCCCACTAAGAGGCAAGTTGCATACGCGTTACTCACCCATCCGCCGGTCGTCATCAGAAGTAGCAAGCTACTCCCATGTTACCCCTCGACTTGCATGTGTTAAGCCTATCGCTAGCGTTCATCCTGAGCCAGGATCAAACTCTCCATTGTTAAAAAAAATATTTATATACCTTTGTAATCAAAGAAGACTCATTCTCCTACGCTCATTAAAATCAACTATCAAAGTTTAGTCGTATACTACAATCAAGAAAGTCATCAATATGAATACTGACGTGGACTATTTTACAATGTCCCTTGTACTACTTGTTTGTATCCATCACAAATATGTGATGTCCTTGTCTTAATATATGTCTATGAACTCTTTCTAAATTCAACCAATCAAACAGAGAGCGAAGCTCTCAGGCGTTGGTTTCGCAAAGGTACAAATAATTTTCATTCTACCAAATCTTCAAGAAGAAAACTTCAAGAAACTTCCGAAACACCACCTCAAGGGCACTCCCAACAGTAGCCAGACAGGTTCACAAGTAAACCCCCGTTTTCGGTTGCGAGCGCAAAGGTACAAACTATTTCTCATTCGACCAAACACCGAAGCCATTTTATTTCCGATCAGCGCCACATCCGCAAGCTCCTCTGAGCTATCAGCGACACCCGTTTCTCGTTTGCGAGTGCAAAGATAGAAACAATTTCCCAACTGACCAAACGATTTCCAAAGAAAATTATAAGATATTTTACAAAACACTGAAAACCAGCACGAATAATTTTCTATCCCCAAACCACCTCAACACCCTACTCCAACACCCAACACCCAGACCACCCTCTCCAAACAACGCCTACCCCCACAAAACAAAACTCCTCCCCTACCCACCATCGCCTACTCACCAGAGTACCATCGCCTACT
>NZ_JADRGN010000065.1:0-6297 GCF_018206105.1 Porphyromonas levii | reverse complement strand
TCCCTTGCGAGAGTCGGGAATAGTTGTAAGTGCCTTAAAAAGAGAGTTCATAAATCCTTTGTTATATGAGTTAAACTATTGATTATCAGATATAAAGATACTAATAATTTGCGACATAAACAAGGATATTACATTGAATTTCAAGGCTTTAAATGACATTTATGAAAGAGTGTCGATACAGCATTTCAAATGCGATTGCCCTGCCTTTTGGCTAAATCTTTCCTTGTAACTTGCGGAAAGTCTTTTATTTCATCTAATATTTCATCCTCTATATTTCTTGGGCTTTTCTTGGGTCTTTACTGTGCTTTTCTTGGGCAGTTTCTCCTCCAAAGCCTTCTTCAAAATACTTTTGAGAAACGTTCTCAACTACTCGAAAAGCTGTAATCAATGAAAAATCAAAAGAGGCTTGCCCATTACCGTTTTCTTCCAACTCATTCTGAACTCGATAGACTCCACGGCTGAATCGGTTTACATAGCCCAAGACTTTCATTGCTTCGGCAATAAAGGGATTCCGATAATCACTCACATTGGGGAAATTATCGGGACTGACCTTGCCGTACAATCCTCCAGGGTTTTGAATCTCAATGCGGTCGTCGTACTCATAAAACTGAATAGGTGCATTCCCTTCGTAATCCCTGTGCATAATGGCATTCATCAATAACTCTCGAGTAGCCCAGTATGGGTACTTGGAAACTGTTTCTTCCCGAAGTACACTTACGGGAATGGGGCGCTTTTGAGAGATACTTGTCTCGACAAAAGCATCAATCTTAGGCAATACCCGACAAAGATTTCCGCTAAACTTATGTTCATTGAAAATATCACCCGCACGATCCTTACCCTTGAAGCGTACATATTGAATATACGCTCCATGTACGTGTCGCTCAGGATTCTTTCCAAACAGGACAATAGCCCCATTAGTCGGACAGTTATAACGCAAATCATATAAGCCAAGAGAGGCAAGTTGATCCGTAATATCTCGTTTATCTTCAGCGAGAATATCCTCAGCCACAGCTTTGGGCAAAAACTCCTTATGAATGAGAGCTATATCCAAGTCGTCAATGCTCGTTCCCAAGCAAGGCATGGCGTCAAAGGTACGAACATTGGAAAGTCGCCTTTCTGTGAGTATCTTTTCTTCAGCCTCTGTTGCAGTGCTCTTCCGAGGGCCGACACGCACCCAAACACGACCACGATAACGTACAGGAGGAAATTCAGAAGGCTGAACTTCTGCCACCAATACATCTCCTTCATCAAAATGGAACTTCTCCACGGTCATGGTGGGCTGAGGGAGAATGTTGCATCCGTCCGAATATTGGCAATCTGCAATAAGAGTTTATCATCAACCTGCAAACCTGACAACTCTCCATTGTCCTTGGCTCCAATAATGAGATAGCCATTCTTACCACTTCCGGACATATCATTTGAGAAAGCAAATATAGCCTGACAAAACTTATCCATATTGCCAGTCAATTCTGTTCTCTCAATATTGTAGCTCTCCGTGTCTGAAAGCATTTGTAGAAGCTTATTTGTAGAGATCATTTGTTGGTATTTTGCACTATCTAAATCCATATTTTTGCTCTCTCTTTTCGAACGCTTCTCTTCCCCCCTCTAAAATTTCGCAAACATGCTCCCTTATTCCTTGTGACTCTAAAACTATGTATTGTTCTGGTTCAGGTTTCTTATTTGGCATTGTGTCTTCTAAAGCACCATTTGTATATTGAAATCTTAATGAGTCTCTATTAGGAGAATTAGTTCCATGCTGATTAGCAACAATGATATTTTCAGCATCTGCGCTAACTACCACATTAGGATTATGGGTAACGAGGATGATCTGACGATGCTTCTTTTTGGTTTTAATGTACTGCACCAGTTCGTTATAAATAGCCCTATTATCTAAGCTGTCCTCTGGTTGATCTATTAAAATAGGGCATCTTTTTGTGCTGAAATCTAACAGCAATTTGAGTATTACAAAGGCCTGTTTCCCTTCAGACATTTCTGAGAAGCTATCATTTTGGAATGATAACTCATAGGAATATTCAAACCAAGGTCGTCCTAAAAGTTCTTGAAGTACATTGGAATTTGCATTAGAGCCTTTATAAGTAATCTTATTTTCTACAGCTTTTTCTAAAAACATACGGCATCGATTTTCAGTATCTTCTGCATAATTATCAACAAACTCCCTTAGGAAGTCCTGTCTTTCAGCTCCTTGTTGATTTAACCTGCTTTGAAGAAAGTCTTTAAGATCTTCTTTCAAGAATTGTTTTTTCGCAGAAATCTTTATGCCGTCATATTCTATCAAAAGGTCATTTGCGACTTTTTCTACTCCTATTTTATAACTAAGGTGTTTTTGTACAATTGATTCAAGAAGTGAATTTAGAGTTTTCTCATGGGTTTGTTTTTCTATTTCATTTTTAGCAATATCATTTAATCTTATATGTTCTTCTTTCAGCTTAGCTTGTAAATCAGATAGCTCTTTATTGTTTTTATAATATTGTTCGACCTCTACGAAGGCTTCGCTACTCTTTATTTCTATAATCCTAGCTTTTTCCTTCTCCTTCTGTGCATTTGTACTTCCTATTAGATCTTGTACTAGGGCTTCTCTCTTCTCCTTATCATATTCCTCCAAAAGCTGAAAATACTCAGAAATCTTACTTACATTCTCTGGAAGATGCAAAGAATAATGATTTATTTCTTTCAAATACTCATTCTTAACAGGGCTGATTTCTTGAAGATTTTTGAGTACAAGTAAATCTTCCTCTGCTTGAGTAATCCTTTTTTCACATTCTAGAATTTCATTCTGGTTGATAGAATAAGTACCTAGTTTTTCAGGTGATATATTCACTCTATGACTGAGAACATCTAACTTCCCTTTTAGACGCTCTACCTCAGCCTCAACTCCCTTTTTATCTCCTTTTTTACTTAGATTTCTATTCAACTCATCAATCTCATTTTTTAACCTCTGTACATCATGTATATCTGTGATAAGCTCCTTACTCGTTTTAGAACACTCTTCTTCATATGTTTTTACAATCTCGTTCTCGGGGCGGATTTTTATAATATTTTGAATTAGATCATTAGTTAGTTTTTTATCTTTAGCGATTCTATACATGTAACTTTGTGAAAAAAATCAATTTCTCTTTGGGACGAAGTGTCTCCATCTTTCCACCTAACGCATACACTTGATAGGTGCCCATCAATAAAACCGTTATCGTCTCTGTCTGTAGAGATGTTGGGATCGATCTTTTTGGCAATAGACTTTAGTAGAGTTGACTTCCCTGTGGATCTTCCCCCAATAATCGTATTTAGGTTTTCACTAAGAAAAATTTTCCCTTTCCAGAAATTATTTTCGTCTAATTCAACAGAGTCAATTACATGATAAACACTTTTATCATCGGGAACGTCTTGTTGGATTATGACCCTCTCCTCTGGCTCATACAAGATTTGTTTTAATCCACTAAATGTCAAATTCGCCTTTATCCAACAAAACTTATTATCATCTGGGCTGAAAAGTTTATCCTCTTTATGGGCATCCGAACCATGAATACATGGTTTTAAAGAGCCACACTTTTTCTTCACTATTTCAGCAGAAGATCCAGCCTTTTTCCCTAGGAAATAGTCTCTATCATTACGATTACTTGAAAAAATACAATCAGACATTTTATAAATAAAATCTCTAGTTCCACCTAGAGATCCTGATTCATTTTCAAAAAGATCATAGTGTTTCTGTATTCCTGATGCCCCATCATTACTAGAATTACTTACGATAATTATGACATTATCACGAAGTTCAGGCTTGCTGGAAATAACATCATGAAGCTCTTTAGGTGAAAGACAAAAATTATCTATTCCTTTTTTATAGGCTATATCATCATCACTTAAGCTAGGATCTAAGTCTTTTCCGTAAGCGATAATGCCATCTCTGTTCATTTTGAATTTATTGCACTCAATTGAGGCGAAAAAATCATTTTCTAGATTTTTCAGAAAGGAAGGTTCTGGATTAAAGATACAATGTATATTGATTAATCGCCCTTTATCTGTTACGGGAAGCATTCTTAACTCGACATTTGGCAGTATAAGTATCCCCAAGATATATTTCTTCTCCTCTTCTGAAAATTGGGTGTTTTTATTAATCTCTTCTTGAAATTTACGAACCTTCAAATAGTTATCAATGCTGAAATAATCTGTAACACCAATGGCTTTTATGTCATTCTCTATCGCTTTCTTGAACAACGTGATGCAGAAAGTATTAAAGTCTGGACTTGAGAATTGGTCATTTTTATTTGTTCCTTTGGTGTGAATGTGTAAATCCCATTTTCTCCATTCACTCCCTCTTTTTTCTTCTGGAATATTCATAGTATCTATTCTTTAATTAGTTACATTAAGTTTGTTTTCTTGGGAGCTTCCTATTAAATCTTTGCTATCCACATCCAATATCTCCGCAATCTGGAAGAGGGTTTCGAGGCTTGGTTGACGGCGGTTGCAGACATAGGCATTGACAATGCTGAAACTCTTGCCGAGTTTTTCGGCAAGCCATGTTTGCTTAATTCCTTTCTCCTCAAGCATTTCTTTGATTCGATTCATGGGTTTATCCATCGCGTTCAATGTTCTTTTGATAGCGCAAAGATATGAAAAAAAATAGCATAGAAAAAGGGAATGAGGATTTATTTTCTCATTCCCTTAAATCTTTTAATGGGTGTGGAAGAGAAGCATTTATTTCCGTTGTTTTATGGATTCTGCTTGCTTATGAAGTTCATTTGCTTGCGATGTGTTCAGGCGGGCTCGTTCTGTCTTTTCTGCCTGTTCTTTGACCAATCGTTCGTAAGTTTCCACTTGTTCTCGGATAAGTGCAATCTGCTGTTCGTCTCTCTGATAAGTAAAAACCGTTTCCAAATCCATTAGCTTTTCCTGATGGGCTTCTCCATACATTTTGATGTGGCGATACTTCAAGTCATTATCCGACAGTTGACCGTTTTGTCGCATTTGCCAGAAGTTTCCAACCAGAGAAAACAAAAGAACAAGTCCCATACAGCAAAGAGTGATAACCGTTTTACTGTTCTTAAAGTCAAGACTAAAAACATGTTCTTTGCGGATGACAGTACGACTCTCTTTGCCCATCTCATCAATTTTCGCCTCAATGGCTTGTAGAGTCTCTTTTTTCTCTGAGCCCCATCCATCCAGCTTCTCAAAGGCTATTTCCAGTCCTGCCACTACGCTCTTGGTAAGTATTTCTTCCAAGACCCTGATTTGTTCGGGAGAAAATACCTCTTGCTTTGAAAGTGTATTCATCCTCTCAAAAAGTTCTTCGATTTTACTCAAGTCGATTGTTTGTTGTTCAGATCTTCCCTTTAAGGAGGAAGCCATTTCCGTAAGACTTTGCTTCAATTCCTCAAATAGACCATATACGGCCGAGGTATCCATTCTATCTGTATTCATATACTTTTTCTTTTGTGATTAAACATTAGTGCAGTACCCTGCGTATTCTGATTTTACTTTTAGCTGCCAACTTTCGGGCTTTCAGAGCCTGAATGTATTCGGCAAGCGTTGCATCATAATGAGGGCTATTAAAGAGAGAGAAAATGCTGAGTTGCCCGATAAGAGAATCAAGAGCATCCATCACACCTCCAGTTTCCGATGTTTTGAACTCTTGTTTTTCTGCCACTTGCAGTGCTTGATAGGCATTGTCTTTAATCTGCCTGTCAATCTTTGAGAAGCTACATTCTCTATCTACATGGGAGCCTGAAATCCGATTACCGTCTTTCTCAAAGATGATGCCTTGAATCTTATCTGTATTGCCATTAATTTTGAATTCCAAGCCTATACCTGACTGCTTTAAGGTCGCTTGCAACTGCTCCCACGTCAAACTTTGAGGAATAGCTTTTTTGAGAGCATCGTAAATCTCATATTTGGTTTTGTCGTTCCCTTTCAGCCGTTCACGCTTGACATTCTCTTTTCCAGAAGCAATATATAATCCGTATTTCTTAGTCAGTTCCATGCAGACCTTTGTGCTACGTAGTTTTTCATTTTGATCCGAAATTCTTCGACCATCGTTATCAATACGATTGATTACTATGTGTATGTGTGGATGGTCTGTATCGTGATGGCGAGCAATAAGATACTGTGTGTTGGAGTAGCCCATTTTCTGTAAATATTCCTGTGCCACCTTGACCATAAAAGCATCCGTTAAACGCCCTTTATCTTGAGCTGAGAAATCCAAAGAGATGTGGGCTACAGGTTTCGTAATCTTGGGATTAAGTTTACTTTGAGTAATAAAGCTTCGGATTATGGCTTCTCTATCTTTCA
>NZ_JADRGN010000064.1:0-6325 GCF_018206105.1 Porphyromonas levii | reverse complement strand
GACTGGAGTCCCTTGCGGGAGAGACTGGAGTCTCTTGCGGGAGAGACTGACGGGACTCAGTAGAGTAGTGTTGTATTATTAGGCGAAAGGGAGTGAATAGAAGTGTAATGGTATGTATATCGTGTCCTCCTCTTTATCCTCTAAGCTAGTTATCTGGTGGGTTTGGTGTCGATAGGGCAAAACTTCATTCGGCAGAGAAGCGGGTGAGAATAAGCATATGCATATGTGCACCGCCTATGTGCTATCTTTTCCCTTAGTATCCGATGGATTATTCATTAGAAATTCAGTGTAAACGCATTTCTGGATGCTATTCTGTTAATGTGTAAATGTTAATGTCTAGATAGCAAAATACTTGTTATATTGCTTTATTATATTTATCTAAATAATTCATGGTGTGTTTGTTAAAAACTTTTTTATCGCATAGAAATCGCTCTAGAAGCCGAATGTCGTTGTCATGGTGTTAATATAAAGCAAAAACATTTGGCATTATGAAAAATTATTCCCACATTTGTGGCGTGGGTAATCAGTTGCTCTTAATGTTAAATATCTCGGTTTTGGATTTTGAGTTCATTACTTCAGGGGTATTAGGTAGACAAGAATAACTATTATACATATACTAATTTTTTTACTAACTTACTAAAACCTATGAAGCATTTCAACTACTTGACCGCCTTTGCGGTGACGTTGCTTCTTGGCCTATTCGCGTCTTGTACGCCTAAGGACACAGAAGTGGAGGAGGCAACACTGTCTCTATCAGCTACGGCTGTAACTATCGCTAATGCTGGAGGTGAAGCACAGGCTATCACTGTGACTACCAACCAGGCAAAGTGGAACGCTATCTCCAACGTGGAGTGGCTAAAGACCAAAATTGCGGGTAATGCCCTGACTATTGTTGCCACACCTAACCAGAGTGGAACTGACCGTGCTGCTGAGGTTCTTGTTGTAGCTGGCGCTACTAGCGAGAAGATTTCAGTTGTCCAGAGTGCTGCTGACATCGTTCTTGAGGTTTCTCCTGAGAACATCGTAGTTACCAATGCTGGTGAAACTAAGCTTATTAGTGTGAAGAGCAACTCCGCTACTTGGACACTAGATATAGACGAGGCAGCTTCAGCATGGATCAAAAAGACCGTATTCAAGGATTTCATCCAGCTCGACATTGCTCCTAATGATGGTGCTGCTCGTGAAACCAAGATCTATGCGAAGAGCGGTAAGACCCAAAAGGAGATTACTGTACAGCAGGCTGGTATGGGTGGCAATAAGTTCGCACTACCATATCTTGTAGCTGATGCTAAGCAGTACGACCTTATCTCTTATGAGACCAAAAAGGGTAGCTTCTTGCTTGGTTACTCACCCAAAACTGATGGGGTACCTATGTTCGGTATTCCAGCAAAAGGAGCAAATTATACATTCGCTACGTCTTCCGAAATATTTCCGTCTGTGTTCTATTTATTTGATACCGATACTGATAGGGTGAAGGTTGTTGAATATGTAGCAAAGAAATTGGATACTAAGGGTCTCGAAACAGAGGGGTTTGTAAACTTCCTAAAGGAGAATGGTTTCGAGAATGCGAAGTATGACGATAAGAGTAAGCGCATAAATGGTACTCATAAGGACAGCGGCTTTACAGTTGTCGTTGGAGACTCCAAGGAAAAAGTCGCTATCGTACACTTTAACGCACCAAAGCCAAAGCAAGATAAAGAGTATCCAACTTTCGATAAATTCCCATACGATAATTCTTCCATGCTTGGTGATCTACAGTACACTGCTAAAAAGGTAGAAGAGGTGGAGACGGCGGCTAAGTCTAAGAAGATAAAGTTTGCTAGAGATGATAAGAATCCGGGCTATGACAAAATTAATATATACGAAGTTGATGCTAGTAAACGTCCTCTACATACGCGTTACTATTTCTTTGACAATGAGAAGAAGGGTGCGGATGGAAAGCCTCTAAATAATGTGGAGGAGTTATTGGTCGTTTGGGATAAAGTTAACTTAGGAGCTTGGGAGTATAATGGTGGAAAGTTCTTCTTGACCAAGGAATTTATTGAACTTCTCGAAAAGGAAGGATTTGTGTTCTTAAAAGAGGCAAATGGTCTTGATTTCTATTATAACGCTACTAAGAAGTTGATGGTAGTCCCACGTGGTACTAGATTCAAAGACGTCCTTGATGGTGCACCAGTGTTTGCTATTAACTACTTCGCATTTGACGGTGGCTCTTCAGCTGTTACCAGTCAGGGCTGGATTGAGCAGATTGCTGACCGTATTATTAAGCAAGATAGGGCTCTAGGTGCAAAGTAACTGCATCTGCAAGTCGAACCCCATAAACTAGAGTAATGGACTTGCCTCAGAGATTAGTACTTAATTGAAGAGGCGAGTCCTTTCTTTTCTTCTTACTACAAAATAATTAGTATGAAACGAAACATATACCTTCTTTTTACCTTATTGTTGGCAATATGCTGTGCTTCGTGTAAAAATGATCGCTTAGATCAAAGTCAGATTGCAAACAATGATACCGAGCAGGATGCACTGCTCTCAGGAGACGGAATAGCAACGCTTAGATATGGAAAACCTATTCTAGGTAAAGTTATCATTAAGATTGCAGAAGAACATCTCAATGATATGCAAATCTCTGAAGACGGAGAGATTCAATTGAGGAGTGTTCCAAGTATGATGAGTACTGCACTTAATAAGATAAATGCTTCGAAAGCTGAGCGCTATTTCCGTATTGATCCCCGCTTCGAACAAGAAAAGCGTGATATGGGAATGCATTTATGGTACGAGGTAACCATAGACGAAAGTACGGATATGGTTATGGCACTGCAGACGCTTAGTCAGGTACCAGGAATCGAATGTGTGGAATATGAGCCTGAGATGATGATGTTGGGAGAACCAATAGTACCTTACTTCTTGGGGGATTATCGAAAAAGAGATGTTAAGTTGCCTTTCAATGATCCTAGATTGAAAGAGCAATGGCACTATAACAATACAGCCACTGCCAATGGATGGAAAATGGGTGCAGACGTAAATTTGTTTAAAGCTTGGGAGGTAACCACAGGCAAGGCAGATGTAGTCGTCTGTGTAGTAGACGGTGGAATTTCTCTAGAACATGAGGATCTAAAGGATAATCTATGGATCAATGAAGCCGAATTACATGGAGAGAAGGGAAAAGATGATGATGGTAATGGGTTTATAGATGATATCTATGGATATAACTTTGTAAATGAGAGTGGAACCATAGTTCCAGATGAGGGTTATCATGGGACTCACGTGGCGGGAACTGTCGCAGCACGTAACAACAATGGTATCGGCGTCTGTGGTGTTGCCGGAGGAGATCATAGTAAGGCCGGGACTGGCGTCCGTATAATGTCTGCCAATGTATTTGCTGGAAAGAATCAAGGAGGTTTTGCAAAAGCAATTGTGTATGGCGCTGATAATGGGGCTCTGATTTCTCAAAACTCATGGGGTAATAGAGTCCCTGGACCTACACCAGGAGCGACAAAGGTTGCTATTGATTACTTTAGAAAAAATGCAGGTCGTAATGATAAGCGCCCTAACGCTTTAATGAAGGGTGGCGTTGTTATCATTGCTGCAGGTAATGACAGCTCTGAAGAGAGGTATGCCCCAGGGGAGTATGAACCGGCTATAACCGTAAATGCTATGGGTCCGGACTATAAGAAGGCTGGTTACTCTAATTACGGTACGTGGACAGATATTACTGCACCTGGTGGAAATATAGATAGATATGGAACAAAGGCAGGTGTCCTCAGCTCTGTAGGGAAAGTAGAATATGCTTTTTATCAGGGGACTTCTATGGCTTGCCCCCATGTCTCAGGTGTTGCAGCTCTAGCGATCTCAGCCCATGGAGGACCTAACTTTACAGCAAAGGAGCTAGAGGAAATCCTTTTGGCGTCTGTCCTCCCTGTGGATATTGATAAGATGAATCCTGAATATGCAGGAAAGCTTGGTTCTGGGTATATTGATGCTTACCAAGCAGTAACCATTAAGAATAAGCATAAGAACCCTGATACGCCAAAATTCTTGTCAGAGAAATCTAAAGGGGATAAATTCCAAGAGATAACAGTATAT
This sequence comes from Porphyromonas levii, assembly GCF_018206105.1. Lineage (NCBI taxonomy): Bacteria > Pseudomonadati > Bacteroidota > Bacteroidia > Bacteroidales > Porphyromonadaceae > Porphyromonas > Porphyromonas levii. The sequence goes on along the minus strand of NZ_JADRGN010000064.1, from coordinate 2,242 downwards.
TGGCAAGTGCCAAAGGATGAAGATGATGAAACCCCTTCTAAGTATCGTTTGTATTGCTCAAAAGAGCAACTAACAGAAAGTAATTACGCCACTGTAGGTCAGCCTCTTGGTAATGCATCTGGTTATGTCTCTGCAATGGGTCGTGCTGTTGGTGATGAAATAAGCTATACTGCTTCATACCTTGATCATTCTTCTACCTACTATTTTGCACTAGTGGCAGTTGATAGATGGGGCTTGCAGAGTAAGCCAACCTTTATGACCGCTAAGACTAAGACTAATAATCTTCCTGTTATTAGCAATATTCCTAAGGAGCCTATTGTGCTTCTTGATATCAATGGAAGTATTGATTATCTACTAGAAGTTAATGAGCCTGATGGACAGACTTGGAAGTTCAAGACATCAGGACACACATCTGGAGTTAATTGTACCAAGACTGACAAGGGTATTAAGGTGAGCATCCGTCCAGTGCTCTCTGAGGGAGAGTATAAGTTCGGTGTTGAGGTTGTCGATGAGCTTGGAGGAAAGAGTACTTATGAAGTTCCATTCCGCATTGTAAGTGTCGACGCTCCAGAGATTACATCGGCTCTTCCTAGTGTACTGATAGGTGTAGAGAATGAGCCATTGACTGCTGATCTATCAAAGAATGTCAAGCCACAAGGCATGCTAAAGCATACCTATAAGGCATCCTCTAGCAATGGTACTGTAGCTTCAGTTACCGTTGAGGGTTCTAAGGTTACCGTAAAGGGTCACCAGCCAGGTAAGGCTACTATCAATGTCACTGTATCTAATGGTTACTATGAGACACGTACGAGCTTTGATGTCTCTGTGACTAAGAATAAGGACAACGATGTATATGCCGTTTGGCCTCTACCTCTGAAGGATAAGCTCAATTTCTGGGTTAAGCCAAATAGTGGCAAGCCTGTAGTGACTATCTCAACTCTAGCAGGAGAGAAAGTTCTGGAGCGAGAGCTCTTAGTGGATCACGAGGGTATGGCTTCAGTGCCGGTGAAGAGCTTGGCTCCTGGTAGCTATCGCCTAAGGGTAACTGCTGGTGGTAAGGAGGCACTCAATCAGGTGGTACAGAAGAGATAATCCTGAAGTTTGATTAATTAATTATTGAATGTTATGAATAATAGACAAATCTTAGGTGCACTTTGTGTACTTGCGTTATCACTTCTTCCTGCTCTTCCTCTTTGTGCACAGAGTAGCCGTGTGCTCCCATTCTTGGAGACTCCTACTGATGCTCGTGCGGCTGCAATGGGTAATGCTACTCTTCTGAAGACAGATCGTAATTACCTCTATACTAATCCTGCCTCTATTTTTAATGATGATATCCGGCTCACGGTTACGGCTACAGGTCTTACCCACATGATGCCAAAGGATGATTATGTGAAAGGGAACCTTATGCTCGGCTCTGTAACCGCTGGATACCGTTTCCTAGATAGGCATGTAGTATATGCAGGATTTAGGTATCAAGGGGGTCTACAAATAAAAGGTGGTATTAGTGAACAGTGGGGCAGTAGTAAGCGCTTTACCTCTCCTTTCGACTTTGCGGTAGACCTCGGATATGCCTTTAGGATTACCGATGCTCTTGCTGCTTACGCTACGGGAAGTTTTATCCAGAGCTACACCGGTAGGGCTGCTTATGCTGGAGCGTTTAGTGTAGGTGCCAACTATCTTCTTACCTTCTCTGAGGCTACAGACCTTAACCTAGCTGCTAGGGTAGCGGACTTAGGTGCACCTATCTACTATAGCAAGAAGGATGCTTATGCAATGCCTAGCAATGCTCAGCTAACTGCCGACTTCGGTCACGCATTTAGTGACGACCATAAGGTACGTGCTGCTGTGGGTGCGAAGTACTTCTTCCTCCCTGCTAAGGCTCAGGTATTCCAGACCAATCTAGGTGCTGAGTATACGCTCTATAACCTTGCTAGCCTTCGTGCAGGTTTCCAGTATGGCACTAGAGATACTAGCCTCTGGAGTGCAGGTGTAGGTTTTGCTTATCGTGGTGCTAAGCTCGACTTGGGTTACCTAGGTGCGCTCAATCAGTTTGCAGCAAATAAACTCATGCTTACATTGTCATTTGACTACTAAGTTATAGTCTCAACAGAGGGTGTGTTGAAATACCACTCCTCTAAATGATAAGTATCATTTGTAAAGAACAACTGCTACCGTCAAGTTATTACTTGATGGTAGCAGTTGTTCTTTACAGAGTCAAGGGGTGTAGACCATTAATTTGAAA
>NZ_JADRGN010000063.1:0-6832 GCF_018206105.1 Porphyromonas levii | reverse complement strand
GTATTTCACCACCGTGCAACGTCTCAGCCGATTTGCAAGCAAATCGGCGAGAATGGCACTTCGTGCAACATTCTCTTCAAGGGCGTACACCCTCCATCTCTTCTATCACGCACCCCTATGAACGAACGAGGGGGCGATACCAGATGATGTCGCCCCCTCAGTTGTTGTATTTATGTCGCTTACTGCTTGCAGGTAGCAGGTAGTCCACGATAGCGGTTATCGAGTGTGCTTACGAGCCGTTGACGTAGTGGTTCATACTCGATATTATCTAGAACATCTGCCATAAAGGCTACAGTGAGTATCAAGCGTGCCTCCATGCGTGGTATTCCTCGCTGCTGCATATAGAATACAGCCTGCTCGTCTAGCTCCCCAGTAGTCATACCATGGCTACACTTCACATCGTCGGCATAGATCTCCAATTGTGGCTTGGAGAACATCTTTGCGGTATCGGAAAGCAGAAGGTTACGGTTGTTTTGGAAGGCAGCCGTCTTCTGCGCATCACGAGCAACATAGATCATTCCGCTAAACGAACCGATAGCCGTATCGTTCATTGAGTACTTAAAGAGTTCGTCGGAAGTACAATTGGCTACGCTATGGCGTATCTCCGACCAATTATCGAGTACCTTGTCATCGTCCAACACCCCAAGTCCATCGAGGTCGAGATGGGCGTGCTCCCCTGCAAGATCACAGAAGTAATTATTGCGGGTACGCCCATTGTGTACGGTGATATTATCGATAAGCACTTGGCTATCCGCCTCTTGGTGTATATGCGTCTCCATGATACGGAGGGATAGACTATCACTCTCCTCAACATTGTAGTACTGCACCTTTGCCCCTCTCTCGGCATAAATCTCTACCACACCCACATAAGCGGAAGTCGTATCTACGACATCATGGTCACAGAGCAGTAGTTGTCCCTCTGCCCCCTCCTCAGCTATCACAAGGACACGTGGGAAAGTAAGCACACCATCTCTGCCTGCCGTGGTAGCATAGTGAATCAAGTGCACTGGTGCTTGCACCTTTGTCCCCTTGGGGAGATAGAAGACGAAGAGATCTTCTACGAAGAGGGTGTTGAGACGGGCAAGGCGAGACTTTTGGACAGATGCCATACGCCCGTAATAGCGTTCCGCTACGCCTGGGTAGAGAGAGGCGAACTCACTGAGGCTACCAGCAAAGAAGTCCTGAGCGCTATCGGAAGCTGCTACCACTCCTCCTATGAGATAGTTTTGCCGAGCATCAGGGTAGGTAAGGCGGCATGAGTAACCACTGGCTTGATCTTTGGAAAGCCTGGGCGAGCTCTCTATCTTCCACTCCTGGGATAGCGCCTCATCAATCTTGAAGTACTGGTAGTGTTCCTCGCGGTAGATAGGTAATCCCTCCGAGGCGAGTTGCTCCCTAGCGGCAGCCCTAGCGGCTTGTAAGACAGGGTGAGCGCTCTTTGCTGGCTCCAGAGAGAGGAACTTCTCGGCAAGAGCCAACTGCGCTTCCTTACGTTTGCTTCGCTTCATCATGCCTCCTCTCCCTGTAGCTCTTCACGAATCCAGTCATAACCACGCTCCTCTAGTTCGAGGGCTAGCTCGGGACCTCCAGTCTTCACGATACGACCATCTAGTAGTACGTGCACAATATCTGGCTTGATAAAGTCGAGCAACCTCTGGTAGTGCGTGATAACGATAGACGAGGTTTCTGGCGACCTCATAGCATTGACTCCATCAGCCACGATGCGGAGGGCGTCGATGTCGAGACCTGAGTCAGTCTCATCTAGGATAGAAAGTGTGGGCTGCAGTACTGCCATCTGGAAAATCTCATTACGCTTCTTCTCTCCACCAGAGAAGCCTACATTCACAGCGCGCCCCGTGAGCTCGCTATTTAGCTCTACAAGCTTCTGCTTTTCGCGGATAAGCTTTAGGAACTCCGAAGCACTCATTGGGTGCTCGCCCTTTGCGGTTCGTTTGGCATTTACCGCCGTACGGAGGAAGTTAACCATGCTTACTCCGGGAATCTCTACTGGGTACTGAAAGCTCATAAATACCCCCGCATGAGCACGCTCTTCAGGCGCCATATCTAGGAGGTCATGCCCATCAAAGACCACGCTACCCTCAGTTACGTCATAGCGAGGGTGCCCTGTGAGGACATTGGATAAGGTGCTTTTGCCGGCACCATTAGGGCCCATTATAGCGTGTACTTCGCCAGAGTTTACAGTGAGGTTTACACCTTTGAGAATTTCCTTATCCTCAATCCTGGCGTGTAGATTCTTAATCTGCAACATATAATCTATACTATTCTAAATCAATTTTATCAACCCACTGAACCCTCAAGAGAGATCGAGAGTAACTTCTGTGCCTCTACGGCGAACTCCATAGGTAGGTGGTTCATCACCTCCTTGGCATAACCATTGATAATCAAGCCGACTGCCTCCTCCTCAGGAATACCACGTTGCTGACAGTAGAAGAGCTGATCTTCTGAGATCTTGGAGGTAGTTGCCTCATGCTCTATAATGCTCGAACTATTGTGTACCTCGGCATAGGGGAAGGTATGGGCTCCGCACTTATCACCTATCAGAAGGCTATCGCACTGAGAATGGTTACGTGCATTCTCGGCCTTGGAACTAATCTTTACCAATCCTCTATAGCTATTCTCGCTGCGCCCTGCAGAGATACCCTTGGAGACGATACGGCTCTTGGTATTCTTCCCAAGATGTATCATCTTGGTACCGGTATCGGCTTGCTGGAAGTTGTTGGTCACTGCCACGGAGTAGAACTCTGCTACAGAGTCATTGCCCTGAAGGATACAGCTAGGATATTTCCAAGTAATTGCCGATCCTGTTTCTACCTGTGTCCAAGATATCTTGGAGCGATCGCCACGGCAAATACCGCGCTTGGTCACGAAGTTGTAAATACCTCCCTTGCCGTCCTTGTCGCCTGGGTACCAGTTCTGAACCGTCGAGTACTTCACCTCGGCATCGGTCTCAGCAATAATCTCTACCACTGCTGCGTGGAGCTGGTTCTCATCGCGCATTGGGGCGGTACAGCCTTCGAGGTAGCTGACATACGCCCCCTCGTCGGCAACAATTAGGGTACGCTCGAACTGCCCTGTATTCATTGCATTGATCCGGAAGTAGGTACTCAGCTCCATCGGGCACCGCACGCCCTTAGGCACATACACAAAGGAGCCATCCGAAAATACCGCAGCATTGAGGGCTGCAAAAAAATTATCCCTGTAGCCAACCACAGTACCGAGGTACTTCTGGATCAGCTCAGGGTATTCCTGGAGGGCTTCGCTAAAGGACATGAAGATAATGCCCTTCTCCGCTAAAGTCTCTTTGAAAGTGGTGCGGACAGAGCTACTATCTACCACGGCATCTACTGCATAGCCTGCCAATGCCTTGCGCTCATTGACAGGGATCCCGAGCTTCTCGAACGTGCGCTCTAGCTCAGGATCCATCTCCTCGTCGGCGCTCTTTTTCTTCTTAGGCTGAGCGAAGTAAATCACTTCCTGGAAGTCTATCTCGGGGATATCTAAGTGCGCCCAATCGGGCATCTCTAGTGTAAGCCAATGACGGTAAGCATCTAGTCGGTGCTCTAGCATCCACTCAGGCTCTCGCTTCTTCTGAGAGATGAGGCGAATGGTATCTTCCGAAAGTCCCTTGGGGATATATTCCGTCTCTACATTCGTAGTCCAGCCATACTCATATTCCGACTGGGTGACCTTATCAATTATTTCGTCAAAATTCTCACTCATATTACTGTATATATACTGTCGGTAGGTGCTACTTCTACTCCATTAGGATCTAGGTGCTCTCTTAACCCTTGCTGGATTAACAGTCGAGTAGGTAATATTGTTTCACCTACCTTTTGGATCTCAGGCGCTATTGTGCACGCTTCAGGAATGCCGCCCCAACCGTAGCGGGGACTCAGGGAACTGTAGATATTGAGGAGCACTACGAGCAACATCATGGTCACTAATAAGGACAGTACCACACCCGCCAAACGATTGACTACACCTAACATCTGCCCTACACCCTTGAGCAAAAAACGAGCAATCCAACGGGTAAGTGTCACCACCACCAAGAAAGCTAGCGACCATGAAATCCATCCCGCAGTAAGGCTCACACCCTTAGATGCGAATAGGTCTATCACAACAAGAGAGACGGGGTCTGCCAAAATATAAGCAAGGACCACGCTTCCAAGCCCTATTGCTTGAGCCACAAAGCCACTGCGATACCCCCTAAGAGCGGATATCACCAATAATATAAGGAGTACTATGTCTAACCAATGCATTGCTCTTGAAGGCAAAAAAGAAGGGAAACAAATAGCGAGTAGCAAGTATAGCAGACTCTATCAGCTACCCTTACTACCCACTATTCGTTTCCCTTATAATAATCAGAGCTTACGCTCTACCTTAATCTCTTCGTAAGCCTCGATGATATCGCCTACCTGGACATCGTTGTAGTTCTCGATATTAAGACCGCACTCCAGACCAGCGACTACCTCCTTGGCATCGTCCTTAAAGCGCTTAAGCGAACCAAGTGCGCCTGAGTGTACCACGACACCATCGCGAATAACACGCACCTTATCACTTCGAGAAACCTTGCCATCCAGCACGTAGCAACCAGCGATAGTACCCACCTTAGGAATCTTGAAGGTCTCACGCACCTCGATATTAGCCGTGATACGCTCCTTAATCTCTGGTGATAGCATACCCTCCATAGCAGTCTTGACATCGTCCAGAGCATCATAGATAATCGAGTAGGTACGAATCTCTACACCCTCCTCATCGGCAACACGCTTAGCACCTTGTGCAGGACGCACCTGGAAACCGATAATAATCGCACCCGATGCACTTGCCAATATCACGTCACTCTCGGATATCGCACCGATACCCTTATGGATAACGTTGACCTTAATCTCGGAAGTAGATAGCTTCACGATAGAATCCGAAAGCGCCTCTACCGAACCGTCCATATCACCCTTCACGATAATATTGAGCTCCTGTACATTACCCTCGGCAATGCGACGGCTAAGATCCATCAGTGATGGTAGGTGCTGCGTACGCTCGCGCTGTTCTCGCTTCAGCTGGCTACGACGGGTAGCAATCTCGCGCGCTTCCTGTTCCGTATCAAGCACATTCATCACCTCCCCGGCCTGCGTAGCGCCATTGAGACCAAGAACCTTTACTGGCTCTGATGGACCTACACTCTTTACGTTTTGTCCACGCTCATTAAAGAGCGCCTTCACCTTACCGAAGTTGGCTCCTGCAAGGATAAAGTCACCTACATGTAGCGTACCCTCTTGCACCAATACCTTGGTAGTGTAGCCACGGCCTTGCTCCATGGTACTTTCGAGTACCGATGCCACTGCCTTCTTATTAGGATTCGCTTTGAGCTCCATCACATCGGCTTCAAGCAGCACCTTCTCCAAGAGCTCCTGGATACCGATACCCTTCTTTGCCGAAATCTCCTGGCTCTGGTACTTACCGCCCCAATCCTCTACTAGATAATTGAGGTTAGCCAACTCCTCCTTGATCCTATCGGGATTAGCACTTGGCTTATCTATCTTATTGATCGCAAAGATTATTGGAGTCCCAGCTAGAGATGCGTGGCTCAAAGCCTCCTTGGTCTGTGGCATCACGCCATCGTCTGCTGCCACCACGATGATAACAACATCCGTAACCTTGGCTCCACGAGCACGCATAGCGGTAAACGCCTCATGACCTGGGGTATCTAGAAGAGTAATCTTACGACCATCCTCTAGTGTCACGCTATAAGCACCAATGTGCTGAGTGATGCCTCCTGCCTCGGTAGCTGTAACATCGGCATTACGTATAGCATCGAGAAGCGAAGTCTTACCATGGTCTACGTGACCCATCACTGTAACAATAGGCGCACGTGGGAGCAAATCCTCCTCACTATCCTCCTCCTTCTCTATCATATCAAGGACCTGAGCCTCCACATACTCAGCAGTATAGCCATAATCATCGAGGATAAGATCAATAGTATCCCTCTCCAGTCGCTGGTTAATCGAAACCATCATCCCGAGATTGAAGCAATTCATGATAATATCATTGACTGGCACATCAATCATCTGGGCGAGGTCATTAGCCGTTACATACTCTGTGAGCTGTAGCGTCTTATCCTCCATCATTGCCTGCTCCTCAGCATCCACAGCTTGGCGGTGTGCTTCGCGCTTCTCTCGGCGATACCTAGCTGCTTGGTTGGTACCCTTACGGCGTCCTCCTTGGATAGCAGCCATCGTTTCACGAATCTGCTTCTGGATATCCTCCTGAGTAATCTCAGGCTTCTGCTCCATCTTTTGCTTACGCTTCGCCTTGCGTCCCTTCTCTTGCTTCTGAGCTGCTTTATTATCGTTGTGGCGACCATCTCCAGGGCGCTGACGCTTGGTTTCTCCTTGCTGCTTACCTTGTTGTTTGCCTTGCTGCTTACCTTGGTTCTGACCTTGGCGAGATGTCTCCTGCTTCTTACCCTCCTTTTCTATATCTACCTTATTACCACGGATACGCTTACGCTCGCGCTTTTTGCTGGACGAAGACCTCCGATCAGGCTGAATGGCAGAAAGGTCGATCTTACCGACCACAGTCACACCCACATCAGGCGTTGTAAGAAGTTCAGGAGAAGTAATCTTTTTAGACTCGGTCTTCACCTCCTCCTTAGGCGCTTCTGCCTTTGGCTCGGGCTTAACCTCTGCCTTAGGCGCCTCTACCTTTGGTTCAGGCTTAACCTCTACCTTAGGCGCCTCTACCTTTGGTTCAGGCTTAGGTTCAGGCTTAACCTCTACCTTAGGCACTTCTACCTTTGGTTCAGGCTTAGCCTCTA
>NZ_JADRGN010000062.1:0-6876 GCF_018206105.1 Porphyromonas levii | reverse complement strand
TTTAGTCTCTTTATGCAATATAATGACAGAAAAGCTATAAGAAAAAAGAAATAGCATGGACAACATAAATATAGACTTCCAAAATACAGAAGTGGCGTACGCCGATAAGAGTAATGGCGAACTACAGACAGCAGAGCTCCTATTCAGGACTATTGGCAGCCCCACGATTGTAAAGCTCGGCAAATGGGGTACGAAGATCGCCGGGCTCCTCAACCTACCGCTCGGATGGGCTCTACGGCCTACTATATACCGACACTTCGTAGGAGGGGAATCGCTACAAGACTCCAAGCAGACGCTGGAGAGACTCACTAAGAGAGGTATTCAAGCTGTGATGGACTACTCCGCAGAGGGTGGTGACGATGAAGCCACTATCGAAAAGACTTTTCAGGCCAATATGGAAGCGGTACGCTTTGCACATCATAATCCTAGCCTAAGTCACGCTGTATTCAAGGTGAGTGGACTATGCTCTGTAGCCACTATGGAAAAGGCAAATGACCCCAATATCAGCTTTCGGAGCTAGAGCGACACCAGATCAATCGTCTACGAGAGCGGTTTATGGCACTCTGTAGGCAAGCCTACGAGGAAGGGACAAGGATATTGGTGGATGCTGAGCACTATGCCTACCAAGGTCTGATAGATAGAATGACTGAGGAGGCAATGCTTCAATTTAATAAGGAGCGTGCTACCGTCTTTGCAACACTACAGATGTATCGCCATGATCGTATGGATTACCTGAAAGGGCTAGACGAATTTTGCCAAGAACATGGACTCGTATGTGGCATCAAACTGGTGCGAGGTGCGTATATGGAGGAAGAGAGAGCCAGAGCTCTACAGATGGGATACCCAGACCCTATCTGTGCCAATAAGGAGGAGACCGACAATAATTATAATGCGGGGGTGAGGTATGTGATAGATCGTATAGACCGAATGGAACTCTTCTGTGGCACGCACAATGCCAATAGCTGTATCCTGATTGCGGAGCAGATGCAAGAAAGAGGCTTGGCAAATAATGACCCACGGATATATATATCACAGCTCTACGGTATGGGGGATTTCCTCTCCTACAACCTCAGCAATGCAGGCTACAACCTTACCAAATACCTCCCCTATGCTCCCGTAGACAAGGTATTGCCCTACCTGATCCGCCGCGCCGAGGAAAATACCTCTGTAGCCGGGCAGACCGGCAGAGAGCTTGAGCTGATTAGGAGCGAAGTCAAAAGGCGCAAGAATAAGAGGTAAAACTCCGCTATAGAGGAGAGAAGTATTTCTGTATCGGAAGTTTATTGGAAATATTGTACAGCAAGAGATAGGCTTGATTTGAGCTATAAAAGAATCTCCCCTTGGGAGGCGATACTGCCTCCCAAGGGGAGATTATAAATTTTGGTGTCTCTGCCGTATTTACTTCATCGCCACCTGAAGAGTAGCCACTTTATTCTCCGTATCAAGCTCTATTTTCTGTACGTTATACTGGCTAAGCACCTTATCCAGCTCCATATCTACATCGTAAACCTTACGATCATACTTGAAAATGGCACCCGTCGCTGCATCTACAACCCATCCCAACAGACCTCCTATGTTGAGGATACTAACGACATTAAACTCTCTGTCAAGTGTAATGATCTGTGTCTTGTAACCATCGAGACGGAACTCCACATCCTGTTCACTCAAACTTCTTTTGACCGGTGTGGTACATGGTGTGGTACAAATCTTAATACCATCAATATACACATCCACACCTGAGGGATTAGTGTTAAACGTCAAAGTGTCTTTTGTCCCCGTGAAGATGGTTGCGCAGCTAGATAATCCAAATGCCATGATGAGGGCACATACAATTGCTTTTGTCTTCATTTTAGTTGTCTTTTGATTAAAATTACCATAAACTAATTACCGCTCAAAGGTAGCAAAAAAATACAAGAAAACACAAATAAAAATACATAAAATCCTCCTCGCACAAATCTGTCTTGCCACCACCTCCATAAAAGAATATCCCCTTGGGTGGCAGTGTCGCCTTCCAAGGGGATATTTCCATCACAATTTTGAGGATCAAATCCGTATCGTGGATCAGACACTCAGCGAGATTCTGGGAGACAAGAAAAAGCCTCGAATTTTGGTATTTAATAAGGTGGATGCGTTTACTTTCGAGGAAAAGGAAGAGGACGACCTCACACCACGCACCAAGGAGAATATCTCTCTGGACGAGCTGAAGCAGACCTGGATGGGCAAGCAAGCCGATCTAGATGTAGCGTTCATATCAGCACGCACAGGGCAGGGCATAGAGGAGCTCAAACAACTTCTATACCAACGAGTACGCGAAATACATGTAACCCGTTTCCCATACAATGATTTTCTCTACGAACTCTACGACGAGGAGAGTAACGAATAACTACTAAGTCGTCCTTAATAATAGATGTTTGTTTTGATTAATTAAGGAATAATCGATACCTTTGAGGGCGTAACGGAATTACATAACAACTAACTACAATACACTATGAATTGGTTTTTGAAAGTGCTAAGACAGTATGCCGACTTTCGTGGTCGTGCTAGACGTAAAGAGTATTGGTATTTTGTCCTCTTTAATGGTATATTCGCCCTCATCGCTATGGGGCTAGATAACCTATTGGGGATTACGTTTTCCTCGTTCGACCTCTACTATGGTCCCATATTCCTTCTATACGGACTAGCAATCTTAATCCCAAACTTAGCAGTATCGGTACGGCGACTACATGATATTGGGAAGTCTGGTTGGTGGATCCTAATTTCCTTTATCCCTATCATTGGAACTATTTGGCTAATCATTCTCTATGTCACCGACAGCCAACCAGGAGCCAACAAGTGGGGCGAAAACCCCAAAGATAGCACTCCTATAGCTTAAGACTAGCGAGTGATATAAATAGAAAATCCCTTGTGCGGCAATCGCCACCCAAGGGGTTTTCTATATAAAGTAGCTCTTGGGATTACTCGATACGGCGGGCACCGTCAGAGATAATCACATTGTATACTTTAGGTTCGTGACCGAACTTCTCGGCATATTTCTTCTTGGCAGTATCCACAAAAAGGTCATATAGCTCCTCCTTTACAAGGTTGATAGTACAGCCACCAAAGCCGCCGCCCATCACACGAGAGCCACTCACGCCACACTCTATGGCGATATCGTTGAGGAAGTCTAGCTCCTCGCAACTTACTTCATAGAGCTGGCTAAGTCCCTTATGGGTCTCGTACATCCTCTGCCCTACAGTCTCGTAGTCGCCCTTATCGAGTGCTGCGGTTACGTCGAGTACCCTCTGCGTCTCGCCTACCACATACTCAGCGCGCTTGTAGTCTTCCTCAGAGACACGCCCTTTGTACGCCTCCAGCATAGCCATATCCACATCACGCAGGTACTCCACCTCAGGATGATCCTTCTTAATCTCAGCCACTACTGCCTCACAACTCTGGCGACGCTTGTTGTATGCACTATCAGCCAAGGTATGCTTGACCACAGTGTCGAGGAGCACTAGCTTGTACCCCTGAGGGTTAAATGGGTGATACTCATACTCCATGCTACGGGTATCCAGACGCATAAGCTGCCCCTCACGTCCGTGGATAGAGGCAAACTGATCCATAATACCACACATCACGCCTACATAATTGTGCTCGGTACGCTGACCTACACGAGCCAGCTCCATCTTATCTATCTTGCCCTCGGCAAATAGCTCATTGATAGCAGTAGCATAGCAGCTCTCAAGTGCCGCAGACGAAGACATGCCTGCGCCTAGAGGGACATCGCCAGCAAAAGCAGTATTGAAGCCCTTCACCTCTACGCCTAGTTTCTGCATCTCACGGCACACACCATAGATATACTTAGCCCAACTAGCGCTTGGTGCTTCAGCATCGCCGAGGTCAAACTCTACGTAGTCCTTAAGGTCGATAGAGTAAGCTCGCACCTGACTAGTGCCATTGGGCTTAATCTCGGCTAGAATACCCTTCTCTACTGCGCCAGGGAATACAAATCCGCCATTATAATCGGTGTGCTCACCGATAAGGTTTACTCGCCCTGGAGCGAAATAAATGTAACCTGTGGAGCCATCGAAATGCTTAATAAAGCGGCTCCTAACAAATTCTATATCTTTCATACGACAATCTTTTATTTAGTCATTTACAGGAATATCCTTATTTACATTCTTAGACCCTATAAGTGCATAATACAATAGGAATGCCAAACCCGCTACCATTACCCAGTAGCTGGTCATGTAGTCGGTCTTGTCTGCCACAAAGCCCTGGATAGCTGGCACAATACCACCACCACTTACCATAATCATGAAGAAGCCCGAAGCGGCAGCAGTGTACTTACCTAGCCCCTCTACAGCAAGATTGAAGATACCACCCCACATCACAGAGGTACAAAGACCTACCAGCACAAGCAGCATGATAGATAGTGGAATCTGCACAATACCGAATGAGATATCAGACTGGAATACGGGCATACTCACCAGCTTGGTCTCAGGAATAAAGATAGCAGAGACCACGAGGATGATACCTACTAACGAAGCCACAGTAAGCATAGCCTTGCTAGACACCTTACCGCCAATAGCCGCACCTATTGTACGCCCTACAAGCATTAGGAACCAATAGGTACCTACTACCGAACCTGCCACAGTGGTGTTGTATGCCAGACCACCCTTCTCTACAGCATCCGTCATGTAAGGATTGATAAACATCTGAATACCTACCTCCACTCCTACATATAGGAAGATGGCTATCATACCCAGCACGAAGTGACGGAACGCAAATGGACTATGCTCATGCTTAACCCCCTTGGACGTACCCCCCATATTGGGCTCTGGTATCTTGGTAAGGAAGAGCACTACAAATGCCACTGCGAAGATAGCCATAGCCAGATAAAGAGCAGGATAAGCATCTGATATCTGAGCCTTCTCTACGTTGGCACCAATCAGATAACCTACAAGTACTGGCACGATAGTAGCCATCAGTGAATTGAAGGTGCCGCCAATCTGAATTAGCTGGTTGCCCTTATTACCACCGCCTCCGAGGGTATTGAGAAGAGGATTCACCACCGTATTGAGCATACACATAGAGAAACCGGCTACGAATGCACCGATGAGATAGACGGCAAAGCTGCCGGCAAGACCGGATAGGTACATGATACCTACACCCGAGAAACCTACCACCACAGCCCATAGAGCAGTCTTCTTGTAGCCGATACGCTGTAGCATCTGCCCCGCCGGATAGCCCATAAAAGCGTAAGCGATAAAATTGGCAAAGTAACCGAGTGTGGACATAAAGTTGGAGGTCGCAAACTGGTTCTTTACGATAACGCCCATAGGATTAGCCAATCCGGTGACGAAGGAGATCATACCGAAGAGCAGGATCATCACAAGGATAGGGAGCGTGTAGTTCTTCTTTTCTGTTGAAGCCATTACTTTAGAGTTCTATTAAGTTTAATGTTATTTGAAGTTCTGTTATTCTTTCACACTAAATCCGAAGCTAGTCTGGCTTCGGAAGGTCTCGCCCGGACGAAGTACCGTAGTAGGGTATTCAGGCTTATTGGGGCTATCGGGGTAGTGCTGAGTCTCGAAACAAACGGCAGCACGTGCCGGATAGCGGCTATCGCCCTTACCACGCATGTTACCACTCATCCAGTTACCCGTATAGAGCTGCATACCAGGCTGGTCGCTCTTGATGGTCATCTCGATGCCCGTCTTGGGGCTTGAGCAGATAGCGTGTACCCCTATCTCGCCTAGGGGCTTATCGATGATGTAAGTGTGATCATACCCTCTAGCCCAGTTGAGCTGATCCATATCGGTATCGATACGCTCGCCAATGAGGTGAGGCGCAAGGAAGTCGAATGGTGTACCAGCGACCGATTCCGGTGGTCCGTAGGGTATAGAGGTGTCATCCGTAGGCAGATACGCCTGAGCATGGATCAGTAACCGGTGATCATGCACCGAGGCATCCCCCTCGCCCGAGAGGTTGAAATAGGTATGATTGGTAAGGTTGAGCACGGTAGGCTTCGTTGTCTTCGCCTCATAGCTGATGAGCAGATTATTGCTCACTGGGCAGAGTCCATAAGTGACCTGCACCGTAAGCTCGCCCGGGTAGCCCTCCTCTCCATCGGCAGAGACATAGCTGAGTACCAGCTCTTGGTCGCTGTAGCGCTCCACATGCCATACGACATCATTGAAGCCCTTCTTCCCACCGTGGAGTGCATTAGGTCCGTTATTCACAAGCAGCGTGTACGCCTCTCCATCAATCGCGAACTTGCCTTTCGCAATCCGATTGGCATACCTACCGCAGATAGCTCCGAAGTACTGTTCCTCGCTATTGATATAATCTTCCAGACTATCGTGCCCTAGCACTATGTCCACGCTATTGCCCTCACGGTCAGGCACCCTGATAGCAACGATCTTAGCACCGTGATTAAGCACGTCTACCTCCATCCCCTTGTTGCGTAATGTATAGAGTCCTACCTCTTTGCCATCCACTACGCCCTCAAATCTTTTCTTATCCATATCCTTGGGGTTTTATCTTTTCTGTCCGTAATCCTACATAAGGTGGCTCAATTTCTTTAGAAATAGAAGCCACACCCCAAAGATAACCTTTTTCTTTGGAATTTACCCCTTACTTTCGCCTTTCTTTTCATATCCCTCTGCCGACAATCGATAAAAATAAAGAATACATGCACCCCCACCCGCAAATAGATGCGTGACTAGACCACAGCGAGTATACTTGTAAGGATTGGTTGGTGCCGATCTATTTCCAAGTGATACAGCCCATAATCAAGCCTTAAGATAAGGAGCCCTTCCCTCCGATATACCGACCCCAAAAGTTGACTAGCGCTCCCACTCGTTGCGACTTGCGAGAGCACCAAAATTTATT
>NZ_JADRGN010000061.1:0-6923 GCF_018206105.1 Porphyromonas levii | reverse complement strand
GAAAACAATACTTCAATTGGTTGAATAGTAGGTGGTTAAGGCATATTCAGCAAGCTCTATATTATTCGTTTTCTCAGCTTATTATTGTATTCTGCATTCTTTCTTCGCACTATGATGGTATCTTAACTCATTGGAATTGGCTATCTTTGCAGTATCAAAATGAGCATAAGAATGTGAAGAAGCGGGCTAAGGGAGTCCAAAAGCTTACCGCTGGTGGCTTGCTGTATGGCTGTCACGAGAGGAAAGTCCGGGCCACAAAGAGCACCATACTTCCTAACGGGAAGCTATCGTGAGGTAGATTAGCGTAACAGAGAACAACCGCCATCTTAGGGTGGTAAGGGTGAAAAGGTGGGGTAAGAGCCTACCGGGCTGGTAGTGATACGCAGCCGTCAGTACGCATTATGGGTGGAAAGGTCATGTACACCGACGCTGTAGGGCGGCTCGTCCGATGTCGGGGGGTAGACCGATAGAGCTAGGGGGTGACTCCTAGAGTAGATAAATGGTAGGCATCCACCCCTCGGGGTGGAGACAGAACCCGGCTTACTGAGGTCTCCTTCTCGCCCACTTCACACATATATCTATAAAGTATGGAGGATAATAAGAGAGAGGAATACCATAGACGAATAGAGGAGATACAGAGTAGACGCAACAAGGAGGGTGAAAAGAAAAACCCATTCTTTAAGCGGGTGTTTGATTGGTTCGGAAATGCTTACCAATTCGTGACAAGCGATATGTGGAGGCTGTATGACCAAGAGATGACGGGTGTCTCAGGCTTTTTCGTACGTGTGCTTCGTGTCTTGTATGTCTCTATCAAGGAGTTTATCGAGGGTAGGGTGGCACAAAAGTCTTCGGCGCTCACTTATACGACTCTTTTGGCTCTAGTCCCTACACTGACCTTGATTCTCAGTGTGGGCGCAGGGTTCGGTATGCAAGCATCTGTGCAAAGGGCTCTCTACGATGCCTTCCCCGCCCATCAAATGGAGCTTACTACAGCATTCGACTTAGTAGAGGCTTATCTCAATGAAATACATAGTGGCGTACTGATTATTGTCGGTCTTATCGTGCTGATATATACTGTTTTCAGTATGCTCCTTACGGTAGAAAGTGTATTTAATCAGATATGGCAGATAAAGGTTGGGCGTCCTATAAGTAAAAGCTTGATAGGATACTTGGCTGCAATAGTGATTGTGCCAGTAGCACTGATTGCGATCTCTTTCTCCAACATCTTTATTAGTTCACTTAGCTCTATAGAGCTACTTGGCACCATAAGTATTGCCCCTGTGATTACCACGCTGCTCAAGATACTTCCAGTGGTGATAATTATCCTGATTCTTACCGCTTTCTATATAACGATGCCCAATACTCAAGTGCGTATTGTGCCAGCTTTGATAGCTGGAGTGGTGGCGGGCTTTGCGTTTCAGTTCTTCCAGATGTTTTATATCTCAGGTCAGTTGTGGGTATCTAAGTACAATAGTATCTATGGTAGTATTGCCGCTATCCCTCTATTGATGCTATTCGTGCAATTCTCTTGGACTATTATTCTCTTCGGTGCTCAGCTGAGCTATGCTATCCAGAATGTGAAGCGTTATGTGTTTCGCAACGAGAGCGAGAAGGTTAGTCGTAGGTATCGAGACCTCGTGGCAGTAATTTTGATGAAGAAAGTGTGTATGGCCTTTCGGTATCAGGGGCTTCCTTATACTGCCGATCAGCTTTCTGAGGAGACCGATTTGCCGATCATTATTGTCCAAGATACGTTGGACAAACTGGTGGCTTGCCGCCTACTGAGTGCCAATGAACCATCCTCTAGGCGCCATGCATTGACTTATACTCCTGCATCGGAGATTTCGAGCATTACGGTTAAGAGGGTGCTGACAGCTCTAGATAGGTTGGGCTCGGAGAACTTCCGTATGGATATTTACGATGAATATGCCGAGGAGTGGGATGTGATAAGAATTGCACGGCAGTTGCCTTTTGAAGAGCTGGAGATACCAGTGGTTGAGATTGATAGCCATAGAGAAAAATAGGTTTCTATTTGATGAAGTCCCTAAATTTTGCTAACTTCGCAAACCATTTGGATACACAATACTTGATAATAAGTTAATAGTAATAAATATGGCAGTATTAGAAAGAATTAGAGGCCTAGCCTGGGTGGTAGTGGCCGTGATTGGTCTTGGTCTACTCGCCTTCATTCTTGGAGACGTTGGTAACTGGTTTTCATCAGTTTCTCGTGACGGAGAGATGACCGCATTTATGGTAAATGGAAATCAGATTAAGATCCAGGACTACGAGACTTTGGTGAATCAGGAGCAGGAGCGCTATAAGCAGATGGGACAAAATCTTGGAGAGGCTGAGTCGTTCCAAATACGTAACATGGTATACCAAGGAATGGTAGCCAAGCAAGTGCTCAAGGAGGAGGCTGAGAAAATTGGTCTAGCAGTAGGTGCTGAGGAGACTATGGAGCTTATTCAGGGTGAGAATCCATCTCCAATGGTTATGCAGTACTTCGTAGATCCTAAGACAGGCGCCTTTGATAGAACTGCTCTAGTAAACTTCCTCAAGCAGATTAATGCTAAGGGAGGTACTGCAGAGGAGCAGGCTATGCTTAGCCAGTCTAAAGCAATGTGGATTAAGATAGAGGAGGATGTGCGTGCTGAGAGGTTGGCTCAAAAGTATGGCAACTTGGTTGCTGGTGCTGTAGTGGCAAACAAACTTGAGCAGGCATATCAAGCAAAGGCTGATGGAACTCTCTCTGATGTTGCTTATGTGCAGAGGTCAGTAGCTCAGGCAACGGATGTCAATGTAGAGGTATCTGAAGCAGATGTTAAGGCATATTACGATGCTCGCAAGAAGCTATTTACTAGCTACAGTGGAGGAGCTGATGTTGATGTTATCTATACTACAATCACTCCTTCTACTCAGGATTTCGCTAATGCGAAAGCCGATATTGCCGAGGCTGATAAGGCTCTGAGAGCTGGTCAGAACCCGAACCTTGTGCTGGATGATTATTCTGATGTTAAGTATCAGGATACTTACTTTACAATCGAGGACTTCAATAACCCTATCTTTCCAGCTGATTTCGCAGGGTATCTAGCTACTGCTAGTGTAGGTGAGGTGTCTAATGTGTATGATACTGGTAGCGCGATTAGTGTAGCTAAGTTAATCGATAAGAAGGTAGCACCTAGTACGCTTAAGGTAAGTCACATTATGCTTGCTCCAGTTGGGGCTAAGACTGAGACCCCAAGTGTGGATAGTCTTCTCGCTATTGTTAAGGCAGAGCCAACTCGCTTTGCAGAGCTGGCAAAGAACTACTCACTCGATACCAATAGTAGTGTTAAAGGTGGAGAGATTGGTGAGCTCAATGAGGCTACAGCGACCCAGTTCCTTGGTGTTGACTTTAGCAATGCTATCTTTGGCGCAACTGTAGGCGTGCCATTTAGCTTCAAGTCTCAGTATGGTGAGCATATTGTGATGGTGACAGAGGCAGGAGAAAGTGTAGAGAAGTATAAGGTGGCATTTGCACAGCGAACAGTAAGGGCTAGTAGTGAGACTCAGAGCGCTATCTACAATCAGATGAGCAGCTTCCTTGCAGCCAACAAGGGCAATGCAATAGATTCCCTTGCTCTTAACCAAGGCTACCAAGTGCTTCCTAATACCATGGTGAGTGCTGATCAGCCTCAGCTATCAATGGGTATCGAGAATAGCCGTTCTCTAATTCGTTGGGCAATGAGTGCTAAGCCAGGTGAGATTAGCGATATCACTGAATGTGGTGACAAGTACGTATTTGTACGACTCAATGACTCTTACTCTAATGGTGTTATTCCATTTAACTATGTGAAGGAGCAATTGACCGAGGTTGTGAAGAATGAAAAGAAAGTAGATGCTATGTATGAGCAGCTGTTGGCAGCTAAGCCAAGTAGTCTAGAGGCTTATGCTACTAATGTGGCTAGCGTTGTGGATACGCTTACGGCTGTGAAGTTCAATACGCCTACACTCGCCTCTATCGGTTTCGAGCCTAGACTTAATGCTGCAGCTGCTTTTGCTAAGCCTGGTGTAGTTACGCCTGTGAAGGGTCTTTCTAGTGTGTATCTGATTAATGTGCTTAATAGGCAAGAGGATTCAGCTGCAATTGCTGATGTTAAGTTGCAACTTAATGCACAGCGCAAGGGGTATGTTCGCTCTCAGGTGCTTGGACAAGTTATTCAGAAGGCAGATATTCAGGATAAGCGCGCTAAGTTCCAGTAATTTAATTCGTGTACTGAATACTTATAAAAAGGCTTGCTCCTTGGCTCTATGCCAAGGAGCAAGCCTTTTTATAAGTATATGATAAAGCACTAATTGAGACTATTGTATGAAGTAATCAACGGTGTTGTTTCAGTATTCGGGTTTGGTGGGGTGGTGAAGTACGTTCCCTGTCGCCTTTAGCTATAGCATCTTGTATTTTGTCTCCGCACATAGTCTCCAACTATTCGCAATCAGATTAGCATGAACATTGCTTTGCACTACATTCTTTACTGGGTGTAGTGCGGTTATGTGGGTGTTGTAGAGCGCTCATGATAGGGTAGTATAGCTATTGGGGTAGTATATAAACAAAAAACCACCGTACTCCATTAGTAAGTACAGTGGGAAAAACTATTAACACGAGTGGACCCTGATGGATTCGAACCATCGACCCTCTGCTTGTAAGGCAGATGCTCTAAACCAACTGAGCTAAGGATCCGTACAACAAACACTAAAAACGTGGACCCTGATGGATTCGAACCATCGACCCTCTGCTTGTAAGGCAGATGCTCTAAACCAACTGAGCTAAGGATCCGTTATGTTTCGCTAGACCCTCTCTGGGTTTAGCTCTGCAAAGATACAACAAATTTTTGAACTGACAAATGTTTGGGAGATTTTTTTCTCGTAAGTTTATCTTGGCTATTATTGGCTAGGACACTATAGGTTCTTGCGTGTTCGTTTATCGTATACGTTAGCCATATATTACTAGAACTATTTGCTATTGTGGGGAAAAGTGTTATCTTTACAGCCGAATTAGAGGTGTAAATCGACTAATATTTTGGGATTTAGTAACTTAGAGTGTAAATTATGTATTGGACACTAGAATTGGCTTCAAAGCTTGACGATGCTCCATGGCCAGCTACGAAGGATGAGTTGATCGATTACGCTCAGCGTACATGTGCTCCTATGGAGGTAATTGAGAATCTCCAAGAGATTGAAGACGAGGAGATGATCTACGACAATATTGAGGAGATATGGCCAGATTATCCAAGTAAGGAAGATTTCTTCTTTAACGAAGAGGAGTATTGATTCTGGATAATAATTGTAGACCCCTGCATTACTTTCTAAGTAGTGCAGGGGTCTATAGCGTTATAGATACTATTATTGATTTTCTGATTAGTTATTTGCATATATTGTATGGGAATCAGAAATTTTATGTATATTTGGTCGAATCCTTAATCATTATAAAGTTTATGTAGTTATGGATACTTATGAGCATGTAATTCCTTACGTCCCTGTGCTTGATGCATTAGATCTTAATTCTCAAGAAATGGTGATGGAGAGTAAAGCTTTACGCCTGCCAATTATGCATAATAATTGGCAAGACGAATTCTCATATACCCCAATTACAGTCGCTGATTTGGCGTATTCAAATAAAGGTATCTATTGTCGATTCTGGAGTAAAGGGATTGGTCTTAAGGCAAGCTATACTGAGGATGGAGGTAAAGTACATGAGGATAGCTGTGTAGAAATCTTTTTGCAGGCGCCAGGTAATGAACAGTACATTAATTTCGAATTTAATTGTGTTGGTACTTGCGACGCTGCTCGGCGCAAGAGTCGTACAGAGAGTACGCCACTTAAGCCTGTAGAGTATGCCTCTATTCGACGTGCTACAAGTGAACGCCCTGGATTAATCTTTGACCGTCCTCAGGGGGTACACTCATTTTGGGTCTCAGTATTTATCCCATTTGAGCTATTGGGTATTGATTTGAGTAACCCTTCTGCTCCTAATTATCTCTTAGGGAACCTTTATAAGTGTGGCGATAAGACTTCCGCTCCACACTTTCTTAGCTGGAAACCTATCGATGCTCCACATCCTGATTTTCATAGACCTGAGCAGTTCTACCCTATATACCTTGCCCCTCGCCAATAATTTGTAGGATTAATAATACAAGTGAACGTTTGTGGTTTAGCCACCCTATTTGGTTGGTCCTCCCTACACAAAATACCTTCTCTCCTCTTATAGAAGTAGGATTCTATAAGAGGAGAGAAGGTATTTTGTGTAGAAGAAGCTTATTCAGCGATCTATTCTCTACTAGAAACGTATCATCTTTAGTGCTGTGACTGCAGCTTCTACCCCCTTATTGCCAAGACGTCCGCCAGCTCTATCTGCCGCTTGTTGGTGGTCGTCTGTTGTAAGTACACCATTGATAACTGGTACGAAGATGCCGTGAGGGGTGTGGCTAGAAGTGGCATTGAGGAACCCTATATTGACCATTACACTCTCCGAGATGTAATCGAAGTGAGGTGTTTCTCCTCTGATAACACTCCCCAAGATAATGATAGCATCTGCCCCGCTGAAGTGTAGACTCTTTTTGGAGGCGTAGATCAATTCAAAACTTCCTGGGACATAACGAACCGTGATATCGGATTCCTTTACTCCGTGCTTTAGGAGTGTCTCTACCGCCCCATCTCTGAGAGGGAAAGTGATATCACTATTCCACTCTGATACGATGATAACTACTTTTTTGCCTTCGCCATTCGGCACTTCTGATGGGTCGTATTGGCTCAAATCTGTTGTAGACATTCTTATTTCGCTTCTTATTAAGTGTGATTAATCTACCCCAAAGTTAAGGTTTTCTTTTGTTACAAACAAATCATGGCGTCTATTGTTATAGAAATAGAGGTGATAACGACATAATTAT